>JACRCT010000798.1 GCA_016218885.1 Deltaproteobacteria bacterium
GGTGCTGGCGTTCGAGCCCGACCGGGTCACCTGCGTGACCATGGCCGTGCGCGCCGCCGAACAGCTGCGCCTCCCGGCCGCTGCCGAAGCCATGGAAGAGCTGCGGGACCTCGAGGACACGTTCGCGCGCGACCTGCTGCTGAAGACCCTCGAGAGCGGCGTCGCGTTCCACAACTCCGACCTCTCGTTCCATGAACGGCAGCTGGTCGAGCGCCACTTCAAGGACGGGCACGTCAAGGTCATCTTCGCCACCACGACGCTTGCCGTGGGCGTGAACCTCCCGGCGCAGAACGTGCTCGTGCCCGCGAGGAAGTGGCGCTACTACCGCTCGGTCGAAGACTGGAACAAGGCCAACCTCACCCGCAGCGAGTACGAGAACATGAGCGGCCGGGCGGGCCGGCTTCCTGGCCCGGGAAGGCCGAGGCCGGAGTTCGGCCGGTCGATCATGGTCACCAGCTCCGATTTCCAGGTGGACACCTGGCACCACTGCTACGTCGACAAGGAGCTCGACGAGATCGTGCCGTCTCTCAAGGAGACCCCGCTCGAGAAGCACGTGCTGAACCTGGTCGCATCGCAGCTCGTCAGAACGCGCGAGCAAATGGCTGACCTGCTCCTGTCGAGCTTCACCGGGTACGTCTACTGGAAGCCGCTCATGTCGCGCGAGGCGTTCGCTGCATGCCTCGCCACGGCCATCCAGGTCTGCATCGATGGCGGATTGGTGCAGGAGCACCATGGCAGGCTCGACGCCACGGACCTCGGCAGGGTCTGCGCGACCAAGGGGCTGGAGATCAACACGGCGATCACGCTGGCGACCTGGGCGCGCACCGCGAAGGACGCGGCTATCACGGAGCTCGAGCTCGTGACGGTGTTGTCGTTCACCGACGACGCCGAGGCAATCAGCGCCAGGCCGCCAGGCTCCGAGCGGTGGAGGTCGAAGGAGAGCTACACGACCGAGATGCTGCAGCGCGCCCAGGAGGCTGGGGATCGCCCTGTCTTCCGGAGGTTTCGCCAGGACCCGGCGGGGGTCCAGTGGAAGGAGGCCTTCGCCTTCAAGAAGACGATGCTGCTGCAGGACTGGATCGGCGAAGAGCCCATCCGCGAGCTCGAGGCCCGATACCAGCTGTGGGGCGGAGCCATCGCTCGCATTGCCCTCGACTACTCTTGGCTGGCGGACGGGCTCGCCGCGACCTGCGGCGCGGTCGGGTGGTCTGAAGAGCGGCGCAGCGCCATCGAGCGTCTGGCCGCGCGCCTCGCGGTCGGCGTGATGGAAGACGCCGTCGGGATTGCCTCCCTCCGGGTGCCGGGCCTCGGTCGGGCGTCGGTGCGGCGGCTCGCCAAGTCGGGACTCAGGACCGTCGAGGCTATCAGCGCCAAGACCAAAGAGGAGCTGAGGGAGATCTTGAAGAACGGGCGCATCGCCGGCGCCCTATGGGCAAAGCTCCACGACGAGTCGGCCGCGCCGGCACGGCCGCTGCGGATCGAGCCGCCAGCGCCCAGCGCGATCGTCGACGAGGCAAAGCAGAGCGCGCCGCCGCCGCGCCCCGCTGAGCCCGAGGCCTCGAAGAGCGCGCCCGTGTTGCGTGCCGCGGAGTCCGAAGTCTCGTACGGCGATGTCGTGCTGCGGATTGACTCCGCGCAGCACCGCCTCTTCTACCGAGGCCTCGAGGTCCCAACGACGCCTGTGGCTGGCTCAAAGACAGCCGCCCGGCGAGGCGAGAAGGCCGAGAAGTCCACGCGGAAGAGGCCGGAGCACATGCAATTGCAGCTCTTCCGTGCCCTGGTGATCCTAGCCTCGCGCGCCGGCAACGTGGTCCCGATGGTCGAGCTGGCGGAGCGCCTCTTCGCGATGGGCAGCCTGCGACGGCTCAAGGCTGCACCGGAGCAGCGGAACCTACGGCACCGAATTGTCGCGGCCCTGAAGAAGGCGCTGGGCAAGCACGGGATCGACAAGGCTGAGCTCGACGCCCTCATCGTGAACGTCCCCGGGGTGGGGCTGCGTCTGGCCGTGCCGGGGCGCGTCGAAGTAGTGGGACTCACTCCGGACGCCACTCCCATTACCGCGACCGGGACGTAGCCCGGAAAACTCTCTGATCGTACGGAAGAATGAAAGTCTTCCGGGTCAGTTTTGAAGGGAGCCTTCTGCCTGCTTTCGGGCTTGGGCTCGGCGGCCGTCGCGCGCCGCTTCCTGGGCGGGGCCACTCGCTCGATGACCATGGTAACCGGCAACTCGTCGCGGTGCAGTCACCCGGTAGCCCGGGCCCTTGTTCGGGCTCTCCTCCTCCGGGGCGGATCGGGGCTGGGTCGGTCGGCGCTGACTCCGCCGTCCCCACCAGGTCATTTCTCTTGCATCTGTCGAGGCATCCCTTCCCTCGCGGCCCCCAACGCGGCAAAAGGAAGCGCTGCGGCAGCAGCCGCCGAATGAAGCCAAGGCTTTGCTCGAGGTTGCGGTGAATTGGCCCCCAGGTCGGAGTCGGTTCTCGAAATGGTGGCACGTCGCCAGAGGCGAGGTTGCCTTGGCTCCCGAGCGGCCCCAGCCCCCGGAGACAATCATGATCCCCTATGAGGACGAGGGCGAGCTGGGGCCACGCCCCGTCCACGTCCCCGCAGGCGAATGGAAGACCTTCGTCTACCGGAGGGAGGAGCTGTACGAGCAGGTCTGGGCCGAGCCTGTCCGCACGGTCGCCCAGCGCTACGGCGTCTCAGACGTCGCCTTCGCAAAAATGTGCCGCAGGCTCAAGGTGCCTCTGCCCGGACGAGGCTATTGGGCCAAGAAGCAAGCCGGCAGGCCGCCCCGCCGGCCTGCCTTGCCCGCGCTTCCCAAGAACGCGGAGACTGAGGTGAGCCACCAGCGCTGGGTCCCCATAAGCGAGGAGGAGCGCAAGCGGATCGAAGAGGCGCATGAGAAGGCGCACGCCGAGCGGCAACGCGCCAAGGGTCTGGCAGAGGAGGAGGCGAGCCGCATCCGGCTCGCCCTCGCCCGGCTTGAGGAATGGCGTCTGGCGCGAGACCTTCGGGACTTCGTGGCGGAAGAGAGCCTACCCGCGGAGCCCGTCGTGCCTGCGGCTCCGGAGGTCCCCCACCGGCTGGTCGCCAAGGCCTCCAAGCTCTTGCACCGCAAGAACGTGTCCAAGACCGAGCGAGGCGGCCTGGTCTGCTGCAACCGCGAGAGGTGCCTGGACATCCAGGTGTCACCCGAGCGGCTCGATCGTGCACTCGGGCTGATGGATGTCCTCCTGAAAGCCCTCGACCGACTCAAGTACCGGGTGGAGATCACCGAGGTCGCTCAGTACGACGCGAACTACAACCGGATTGGCGACAAGGGCGTGGAGCCCAACGCCACCCGCGTCCTTGTCGACGAGGAATGGTTGTCGTTCGGCATCGTAGAGCGGTTGACCATGGTGGAGCCAACTCCGCCCGTCGGGGGACCGGAGCTCGAAAGGTGGAAGATCTACCACCCGCGTCGAGTGTACGTGCCCAAGGGGACGCTCCAACTCGCGATCACCAACTCCTCGATCTCCAATCGGTTCGTGTGGGAAGACAGCAAGCAGCGTCGTCTCGAGGAGTTGCTCGCCGACTTCGTCGCCCGGCTCCCCGAAGCGGCCCTGGCAGTGAAGGCGCAGCGCGCCCAGGCTGAGCGGTGCCGGCTCGAAGCGGAAGAGCGGCAGCGACGCGAATACGAAGCACAGAGCCGCAGGTGGAAGGAGGAGCAGCGAGCCAAGGACTTCCAGGCGCTGATCGAGCGGTGGCGGCTGGCCCGCGACTGCCGGGCCTACGTGGCCGAAGCCAGGCGGGCCGCGCTTGAGGCCGGCTGCATCATCGCCCCCGGGAGTGAGATGGAGAAATCGCTCGAATGGGCGCTTCGCTATGCGGATCGGGTCGACCCGCTCAGCGAGCTGCGGATCGACGCCGTCCGACATCTGCACGAGCAGGAAGAAGAGGCCGAAGGCGCTGAGCCCGCCGGCGAGTCCGAGGAGTAGGGATGAAGGGCCCTTGCCTGCTGCGGCGTCGCGTGCATGGAGGGGGCTTGGCGGGGATGTGTGCGTGGCGCAGCCCATCGGCCTGTCCTCCCCACCACCCCTGGTACCGCCGCCAGCCGCCTCCCACCGCGGTCGCCCCTCCGCGTCCTTTACGCACTGCCGTTATTGGACGCCGGCAAGGCCGAGTGCTGGCGGCGCTGCGATGAGCATGGTGCCGCTCAAGGAACGAGGAGATCGCGCGGCCGACCTCCGCGACGATTCCGCCGATACCGCTCCATAGTTGGGACAAATCCAGACATCTCCAGCTCGGTGATCGGGCGGTTTTGAGTCGAGGCTCCTGCTCGCGGGTGCCGACTCGCCTATCGGCGCCCGCAGCACTCCGCGCGTCGAGTTTGCACATGCGTCGCACCTCCGATCGCGCCGGCCGCACGCGCTCTCGAGTTCACGCTCTCTAAGCGTTCTCTTCGCACCCTGTTCGCAGGCGCTCGCCGCTCTTTGCGGGCGCTTTGCGATCTCTTCGCGCCCGGCGCTCCTACCACCGCGCGCGACGACTTCAGGAAAAGGCATCTGCGTCGCACTTGCGTCGCGAGTGGTGGACCAATTCGCCCTCGCTGAGTCGCACCATTCAGTCGCTGTTCCGTCGCGCCAGCCGCTCCGGCCCGCGGGCTTCCAAGCCCCCGTTTGCCCGGAGCGGCCATGTACGCGTGGGACGCGCTGTTGTCGTGGTGTCGTTGTGAGCTGTCCAAGGAGGAGCGCAGAGCAGAATGGGAGGAGGTGAGGCGCCGGCGCTCGGAGCTGGCTGCGCTGACCTCACCCGCCGAAGTGCTCGAGCTGTTGGATCGCAGGACCTCGGGTCCGCCGACAGCCGCCCTGTTCGAGCAACGTGACCGCGTACTCCTGGCGCTGCTCGAGGAGCACCTCGCTGGGCACGCGGCGCTCACGCGGCCCCTGCTCCTCCTCGCCTTCGCGCCCGCCCTCACCGCTCTCCACGGGCGCTTCCCCGGCGCGGCCGCGGGCGGTGACCTCCTCAACCTCGTGCTCGAGTCCTTCCTCGGAGTGGTTGCCTCCTATCCGATCGAGCGAAGGCGATCGAAGGTCGCCCTCAACCTCGCGCGCGACACCGAGAAGCGGCTCTGCCGGTCGCTCGAGCTTGATCGCCGACGGGAGGACGCCGAGCGAGAGGCGGCCGAGGCAGCCGCCGGCCACCGGGAAGAGTGGGAGCAGCGGCCCAGCCTCGACCTGGCCGACGAGCTTCGTCCTTCTCGATTCGAGGGCCCCTCCCCGGACGACGTCGACGATGCCCTTCAGGCGCTGGACATGCTCGTCGAGCGGGACGTGATCTCCGAGCTCGAGCGCCACCTCATCGCCGCCGCGAACGTCCGCGGACTCGAGCTGAAGGCGTGGGTCGGCACCGAGCCCGCGGAGCTCGGCGGCATGCGCTACGAGGCCGCCAAGAAGCGCCTCCAGCGCGCCCTCGTGAAGGTCCGAACCTACTTGAAAACCAGGCGCTTGCGCTTGTCCGACCTGCTCGTCGGCGGGGACTGGTGAGGCCCCGATGTCCCCTGGCGCGACCGAGGCGGCCTTAGTGCCTGTGGAAGCCGGACAACGGCACCACAGGAGGCAGCGATGGGACGCAGAGAGCGAGAGGCGGTGGCACCCGAGACGATGCGCTCGGACCGCTACCAGGAAGAGTGGCTGCGCCTGCCTGGGCTCTTCAGGCGGTTCGAGTTCGCGCGGGTGATCGAGGTCGGGCGCGAGTTCTTCATCGAGGCCGCCGGCCAGGACGACCGAGGCATGGCGTTGCACCGGATCTACTTCCGGCCGCAGCGTCCCATCCCCGAGGGTGGCAATCCCCGGGGCGGAGCCTCGCTCTTCGCCGGAGGTGAGGCATGACCCCCGGGGCCACCGAAAGCCGCGGTGAGCGCCGCGCGCAGTGGCGGGAGCAGCACCTCTGCCTGCGCTGCAACCACCACCTCGTCTGCAAGATGGCGAGCGCGCTCGACCCGAACCTACTGGTCGTCCTCACCCAGTGCCTTGCCTTCGAGCCCGCCGACGACGGCGAGGAGGCGGCGCAATGAGCGACCGGATCGTCACCACCTACTCGATGTGGAACCTCTTCCGGAACTGCCGGAAGGCCGCGCACTGGCGCTACGTGCTCCAGTTCGTCCCGCTGGAGAAGGACCACAACCTCTCCTTCGGCTCACTCATCCACGAGTGCCTCGAGCACTGGCACAAGGCGCGCGAGCTCGCTGCGGTGCTCGACCTGATCGACCGCGCCTGCGCGAACCGCGGCCAGGACGAGGAGCAGCGCCGCGTCTGGCACGTGGCCACCGCGATGATGAAGGGCTACGCGGCCCGCTACGCGCAGGAGGAGTTCGAGGTCGTCGCGCTCGAGAAGGCCTTCGAGGGCGAGATCGTCAACCCCGAGACCGGCGCCTGCAGCCGCACCTTCACCCTCGCCGGCAAGGTCGACGGCATCGTCCGCAACGGCGCCGACCACTTCCTGCTCGAGCACAAGACCGCCGCCGCGGTCGACGCGAGCTACCTCGAGCGGCTCTGGACCGACTTCCAGATCACCCTCTACGCCCACTACCTCGAGCAGGTGCTCGGCATCCGCATCGTGGGCGTCCTCTACAACGTCCTGGTCAAGGCGCGGCTGCAGCAGAGCGAGGGCGAAACCGAGGTCGAGTTCGAAGCGCGGCGGGCCGAGCTGATCGCCAAGTCCAAGACCGGCAAGAGCAGCGCGAAGCGGCGTATGCCGGAGACCGATGAGGAGTTCCAGGCGCGGCTTGCCGCGAAGTACGCCGAGCCCGGCAGCTTCCACCGCGAGACGCTCTACCTCTCGCGGGACCAATTCGACACGCTGCGAGCCGAGCTCTGGGAGCTGACCCAGGCCTTCCTCGACGCTCGGCGGCGCGACGTCTGGTACCAGAACACCTCGTTCTGCTTCCAGTACGGCAGGCCCTGCCCGTACTTCGCGCTCTGCCGCTCTGGCGGCAGCCAGAACGTCCTCGACAACTTCTACCGCCGCCAGGCGCCGAACGAGGAGCTGCAGTCCGGCTCTCCGTCCGACGACGCCCCTGTCTTCTAACCCCCGCTGCACGAAGGAGAACGCATGCTGCCCACGCAGAAGACCCCGCCGAAGAAGTCCCTCAACGACCTCACCGTGCTCGTCTACGGGCCGAGCAAGATCGGCAAGTCGACCTGGTGCTCGCACGCCGAGGGGGCGCTGTTCCTGGCGACCGAGGCCGGCCTGAACAACCTCGAGGTCTTCCAGGTGCCGATCGGCAGCTGGGAGGACCTGCTCGCCGCCTGCAAGGAGATCGCCGAGGGCAAGCACCCCTACAAGACCGTCGTCCTCGACACCGTCGACAACGCCTACCGGATGTGCGCCGAGCACGTCTGCCAGAAATTCAAGATCGAGCACGAGAGCGACCTCGGCTTCGGCAAGGGCTACGCCCTCATCAACAACGAGTTCTACCGGGTCCTCAACAAGCTCTCGCTGCTGCCGCACGGGCTGTTCCTCGTCTCGCACTCGCAGGAGAAGGAGCTCGAGACCCGCACCGGCAAGCTCACACGCATCGTCCCGACGCTCCCGGAAAAGGCCCGGAAGATCGTCCTCGGGATGGTGGACATGATCCTGTTCTGCGACCTGGACATGGCCACCGGCGAGGACGGCAAGCCGCTGCAGCGCCGGGTCATCCGCACCAAGCCGCACGTGAACTACGAGGCCGGGGACCGCACCGGGCAGCTGCCGGACGTGATCGACCTCGACTTCGCCAAGTTCCTGCAGGCCTGCAGCGAGCAGAAGGCCGCGCCGGCCGCCCAGCCGCAGCCCGCCACCCAGCCCGCCGCCCAGCCCGCGACGACTCCGCCGCCGGCGGTCGCGACGTCCACCCAGCAGAAGTCCCGAACCACGGCCGCCTCGCGGTAGCCGCCAACCTGAAGGGAGCGACCCATGAATGGGCAACACATGCCTGGTGAAGATGAAGCCGGCGTCGACCTGGCGAAGTTCGACAGCGACTTCGCCGAAGCGCCGGTCGAGGAGAAGGACTTCGACTCGGTCCCCGACGGCAAGTTCCAGGCGAACGTCGAGAAGGTGGAGATCACCACAGCGAAGTCCTCGGGAAACCCGATGCTGAAGTGGACCTTGCGGATCCTCGCCCCGAAGTTCGCGGGTCGGCTGCTGTGGCGGAACAACGTCATGGCGACCCGCGAGAACATCCGCTGGCTCAAGAACGACCTGCACACCTGCGGACTCGATCTCCAGAAGCTCTCGGACC
The DNA here is from genome assembly GCA_016218885.1 of Deltaproteobacteria bacterium. GTDB lineage: Bacteria > Myxococcota > Myxococcia > Myxococcales > UBA5297 > JACRCT01. The sequence continues at coordinate 8,261 of JACRCT010000798.1, forward strand.
TGCCGGCGAACCTCGAGCGGCTGCTCGACGTGAAGCTCGAGATCACCAAGCGGACCAAGGGCGACAACGAGAACGTCTACTTCAACCGGCGGATCGTCATGGACGGCCCGGCCGCGCAGGGGGGCGGCGATGGCGCCGGCGCATCCAAGAGCGATGTGCCCTTCTGAGAAGGTGGCGGTCGTCGTCGATACCCGGGAGCAACAGCCGTACTCCTTCGACCCGGCGCGCGTGACCACCGCGCGCCGGGCGCTCCCTGCCGGCGACTACTCCATCGAGGGCTATGAGAGCGCGATGGCCATCGAGCGCAAGTCGCTCGAGGACTTCGTCGCGACGGTGATCTCCCACCGGGAGCGCTTCGCGCGAGAGCTGCGCGTCCTCGGCGAGTACGACTTCGGCTGCATCGTGGTCGAGGGCTCGCTCGAGGACGTCCTCGCGCAGCGCTACCGGTCCGGCGCGCACCCCAACGCGGTCCTGGGCGCTGCGCTCTCGATCATCGTGGACCACGGCGTAGCGGTCTTCTTCTGCGGTGATCGGCAGCTCGCCTGTCGCTTCGTCGAAGGGCTGCTCTGCCGCTACCACCAAAGGATGGCGGGATGAACCTGGCCAAGTCAGATCGGGCCGCGGAGACCCTCCGCGGCCGCGTCGAAACGCTCTTCTACTCTAGCCCGCAGTTCAGCGCGGGTCGCCTGCGCACCCCTTCGGGCGACAGCATCTCGTTCGCGGGGGCAATGATGGTCCAGCTGCACGACCAGGTGGTGCTCCAGGGCGGCTGGGAGCGCCACCCGAAGTTCGGGCGCCAGTTCAAGGTCGCGGCCTTCAGCTTCGATCAGGACCTCGATGCCGAGGGCCTCGCGCACTACCTCGCCAACCACCCGGCCTTCACCGGAATCGGGCCGGTCAAGGCAAAGCGCATCGTCGAGGCCTTCGGCGCCGACTTCGACCGCGTTATCGATGAGGAGCCTGAGCGCGTGGCGAAGGCGGCGCACTTGCCAATGGAGGCCGTCCAGACGATCCGGAAGGAGTGGATCAAGACGCGGACTCTGAACGCGAGCATGACGTGGCTCGCAGGGTTCGGGCTCACGCACCACCAGATGACCGCGCTCGTCGACAAGTTCGGGAACTCGATCGTCACCGTGCTCAAGACCGATCCCTTCCTGCTGGTGCGCGAAGTGCCCGGCTTCGGCTTCAAGCGCGTCGATGTCGTCGCCCAGAAGATGGGCACGCCCAAGGACCACCCGTCGCGCGTGCGCGCCGGCGTCGTCCACTGCGTCGCCGAAAGGCTCGACCAGGGGGACTGCTGGGTCGACTACGAGGAGCTCATCGAGCTCGCGAACGGCCTCCTCGTCATGGACGTCGCCGACAGCCGCGCGCAGATCGAGCAGGCGCTCGATGAACTCATCCGTGCTGGCGACCTCGCCTGCGCCTCTCTCGGCGGACGCTTTTTAGTCGCGCAGCCGCGAATCCACCAGATGGAGTCCGACCTGGCCGCGACCTTCACGAAGGAACTTCGGCCCAACCCGCACTTCGCCTGCGCCGAGACGGCGGACCTGGTGGCCAACGCTTCCGCAGGGCTGAACGAC
>JACRCT010000799.1 GCA_016218885.1 Deltaproteobacteria bacterium
CACACCGACAGCAGCGGCGACCCGCACGCCAACCTCGCGCTCTCCGAAGCGCGCGCCTTCGCGGTGAAGGAGTGGATGGAGCAGAGATCTCCTGCCCAGTTCCCGCCTGGCCGGGTCCGCGTCTTCGCGCACGGGCAGGAAAACCCCGTTGCGCAGAACCTCACCCCGGACGGCCGGGCGAAGAACCGCCGCGTCGAGGTCGTCCTCGGCACCACTCAGGTGCTCTGAAGCGTCATCCACGATGCGCCTCGCTCGCTGGCGAGCGGGGCGCGCCCCTTCCGACGAACCCCACGCCATGAAGCGCCTGCTCTCTGCCTTCGCGCCCAACCGGGCCCTCTCTCCCGCCTCCGCGGCCCTGCTCGCGCTCGGCCAGGCCGCCACGCTCGTCCTGCTCTGGCTCCGCGCGCCCCCGGCGGTGCTCCCCGGGCCGCGGGAGGTCCTGGCTGCGCTGCGGGACCTCTGGTGGAACCAGGGCCTGGGCCGCGAGCTGTGGACGAGCCTCTCGCTCAGCGCTCAGGCGGTCGCTCTCTCGTCGGCGATCGCCCTGCTGCTGGCGTGGCTGACCGTGGTCCCATTCTTCCGTCCGCTGGCTGCCGCCGCGAGCAAGGGTCGCTTCCTGGGCCTGGTGGGAGTCACCTTCACCTTCACCCTGGCGGTGGGCGGTGGGCATCCGCTCAAGCTCAGCCTGCTCACCTTCGGCATGTCGGTCTTCCTGCTCACCGCCATGTCCGCCGAGGTGGCCGCCGTTCCCCGCGAGCGCTTCGACCACGCGCGGACGCTGCGCCTCGGCGAGTGGGGCGCGGCGTTCGAGGTGGTGGTGCTCGGGACCTCCGACCGGGCGCTGGAGGTCATCCGCCAGAACGCGGCCATCGGCTGGACGCTGCTGACCATGGTGGAGGGTCTGTCCCGCTCGGAGGGCGGCGTGGGGGCGCTCCTGCTCAACCAGCACAAGCACTTCCATCTCGCGGCGGTGTTCGCGGTGCAGCTCGCCATCCTCGCGGTCGGGCTGGCCCAGGACGCAGGTCTGGGGCTGTTGCGGCGGGTCGCGTGCCCGTGGGCCGTGCTCGACCTGGAGCGGAGCAAGCCATGATCCCCGTCATCGTCGGAGACGTGCTGCTCAAGGCCGAAGGGGTGTCGTTGAGCCTTGGTGGAAACCCGGTGCTGCGCGGCGTCGACCTGGAGATCCGCGATCTCATCCGTCCCGGGAAGGTGACCGGCCAGGTGGTCGGCCTGCTCGGCCCCTCGGGTATCGGCAAGACGCAGCTCTGCCGCATCCTCGCAGGGCTGCAGACACCGTCGTCCGGGACCGTCCGCATCGGCAAGGCGCAGGAGTTGGTCGCTGCCGGAAAGGTCGGCTTGGTCTCGCAGACCAGCTCGCTCTTCGCGCACCGAACGGTGCTCGGGAACCTGCTGGTCGCGGCCCGCCAGGGAGGCCTCCGGGGCGGCGAGGCGCGAGCGAAGGCCACCGCTTTTCTCGAGCGCTTCGGGCTGGCCGGCTACGGCCGCCGATACCCCGCTGAGCTGTCGGGCGGGGAGCGACAACGCGTCGCCATCGCCCAGCAGTTCCTATGCAGCGAGCACTTCCTGCTGCTCGACGAGCCATTCTCGGGGCTCGACCCTGTGGCGACGGACGTCGTCTGCAAGGTCATCGCCGAGGCCTCCGCCATGCACGAGCTGAACACGCTCATCATCGTCACCCACGACGGGGCGGCGGCCGCCGCCATCTCCGACACCCTCTGGCTGCTGGGACGCGATCGGGGCTCGGACGGCAGGCCCGTTCCCGGGGCCCGGATCCAGCAAAGGTACGACCTGGTGGCCCGTGGCCTGGCATGGCGCAGCGACCTGCACGCGGCGCCCGAGTTCGGCGACCTCGTGCGCGAGGTCCGCCTGCGCTTCAAGACCCTGTAGCCGCGCCTCAGCGCGGCTACGCCATGGAGGCCAACCATGAAGCCCCTCTGGACCCGGTGCGTCTCTCATGCTTTTCGATCGCTCACCATCCTCGGCACCGGCTCCGCGACGCTGCTGCTCTCGGCGGTGCTCTGGAACCCGTTGCCGACGATCCTCTGGGCTCTCGGGGTCAGCGGCTTCCTCGCCTTCGCCGCGACCTCGCCGAGGTACGCCCGCCGGGTGCTCACGCGAGAGGGTGCCGCGCGCGCCATCTGCTCCGAGGCCAGGCGGGACCACCTCGCAGCCCGGCTCGCCACGGCCCTGGAGCGCGAGCCGGCAAGGCACCTGGCCGAGCGGCATGCGCTCCCCGACTACCTCTCCCGTTTCCAGGCGCTCGCCGCCCGGCGCCACGAGCTCCCACCGGAAAGCGAGTGCATGGCCCTCGGCCCTTCGAGCCTTGGTAGGCAGACCCTCGACAGCCTGCTCGACGCCTACCTGAGATTGGCTCTCGCGCGGCTTGCCATCCTGCGAGTGGACGGAGGAGCATCCCAGGTGGAGCGGGAGATCACAGAGCTCGAGGCGGCCATCGCTCGCGAGCCGACGACCGAGACCATCCGCAGGCGACACCTCGAGGTGCTGCGGGCCCGGCTCGTTCACATCGCAGAGGAGGAGCTGCGCGGCCAGCGGCTTGCCGCGCAGCTCGAGGCGATACCCGCGCTGTTCGAGCTGACGCTCGAGCGGGTCGGGGCTCCCGCCATGGAGAGCGACAGCGAATACGCCGCAGGGGTGCTCGCCCAGAGCGAAGAGGCAGAGCGCTGGGTCCAGGCGCTTCACGTCGAGCGGGAGGGTCAACCACCATAGGGTGAGAGATCTTGGAAGTCGTAGGCGAACCAGTTCGGCGCGGGCTCGGTCAGGTCCCTTCTCGCCAGGTCCTCGAGGGACTGGGGGCGGCGCGCCGAGACGCGAGCGAAGAGCTCGACGGTACGGGCGATGACTTCCCGCTTGCCGTGACACGACTCGGTCAGTACGCCGTCGTAGCCGCGTCCAGCAGTCAAGGCGCGGTGGTAGCACTCGCCTCCGCACAGGTGCCGGGCCCAGCAGCTGCGGCAGGGTTCCCGGTCGGTGATCGCCAAGGCAAGCTTGCGCCGCTGCTCGAACCCGGGCAGGCCATCGCGCACGTTGCCGACGGGAGGGCCGGGGTCGCGCAGGAAGTGATGGCAGGCCACCACCGAGCCTTCGGGCTTGATGCCCAGGCTGGAGAGGCCGGCTCCGCAGGGGAACCAGCTCAGCAGAGACCGCCCCCGCTCATGCAGCCGCTCGAGAATGGAGGCGTAGGGCTCGATGTGGATGACGAGACCGGCCAGCAGCTGGCGCTCATACCAGCCGAGCAGCGCGTCGAGGTCGCGGGTGGCGTGGTGCACACCTGAGGCGTCGTAC
>JACRCT010000802.1 GCA_016218885.1 Deltaproteobacteria bacterium
AAGCGGTCGCGGCGGGCGCGGGCGAGATCGGGCGCCTGGCCCCCTTTCACCAGCGCGCGCCCGAGCGGCACGTTGGCGCCAGCGCGGCCGAAGCGCTGCGGCCCGTACAGGTTGGGCAGGCCGTCGCGCTCAAGCGCGTCGGCGATGGCGCGGGCGCGTGCGGCGGCGTCAGGTGAGCAGCCCCGCACGCGGATGCGGAAGCGGTTTCCGGCCAGGTGTCCCGTCTTGAGCTTGTTGCCGTGCGGCCGGGCCCAGAGCACCCGCCAGCCCTCTCCCGCAAGTCCTTCGGCTCGCTTGGCTTGAACGTTGGGCACCGAGAGGAGCTGGCGGGTGAGCGCGTGGCGATCCTTCTGGCCGGCGACGCCCAGCTCGCGCTCGGGCACCTTCAACGCGCGGGCGATCTCCTGGAGCACGTCGCGGGTGTTGCGCTCGCGCTTCTCGACCCAGAGGAACAGGTGCGGCCCCTGACCGCAGGGCGGGTAGGCTGGGATCTCCTCGACCTCGAAGTCCTCGGGCGAGGCTCGCACCTGACCCCCGGTTCCGGGGAGCTCGCGGCTGATCAGCGGAGCACCGGCCCACGGGTCGAAGAGCTCCATCAGCTCGCACCCTCGATGGACGCCAGCAGCTGCTTGACGCGCCGCGCGAGGTCCTCGTCGGACGCCTGGTCGAGCAGCTCACCGGCTTCGAACAGGAGGAAGAACATCAGCTCGGACAGACTGGCGTGGAGTGCCCGCGCCGCCTCGGCGGGCGGAAGCTGGAGCCGGGCCAGGTTCTCGAGCACCCCATCGCGGAGCGCGCCGTCGGGGCCGAACGCGAGGCCCTTGAGCATGGGCGAGCGCTCCGCCTGCTGGGTGAGCGCGCCGTTGGCGGCGGCTACGAGCTCGGTGGCCATGTTCAGCTTGCGCACCTCGGAGAGGATCTCCCGGAAGACGAAGTTGAAGACCCGGACGATCTCCCCGGCGGTGGGCTCCTTGGCGACCACGGCGGAGGACTGCGGGCCGGGGGAGGCCGCCACGTAGCCGGACGTGATGAGGTGATGGAGGACCTTGGTGGCGTCGAACTCGGTCAGCTTCATCGCCTGGGCGACCTCTGCCACCGTGCGGTCCCCCGAGCACTGCTCATAGACCGCGCGTTCGGCGGGCTCGAGGTTGGGGCCTGCCGGCTTGACGCGGGCGACGAAGGCGCGTGAGGACGGTAGGCGCTTGCGGAACTCCTTCATCTCGTCGATGCGCCGGATGGCGTCCATCAACAGGCCCTGCGTGTTGATGGCCAGCGCCCCCCGGTCCTCCACGGGCCCGTCGACGAGCATGAACGCCCCCTCCGTGCACAGGAGGATGGCGTGGAACACCTCGCTCACCTGGTGCTGCAGGCAGCGCCAGAGATCGTGCGGCTGCAAGTGGCCCGCCTCCACCAGGGCGCGTCCGACTCGGCCGGGCGGCGGGTTCGCGCCCAGGACCCGCTCCAGCTGCGCACGCTGGACGAGCCCCAGCCGCACGGCGATCTCGCCGATCCGGTCTGCGGGATCATCCGAGGCCGCTCCGTGCACCTCGCCGGTCTTGAAGACGATCGCCCGCTCCCCGGCCGGCGAGACGACGCGGAGGATGCCGGTGATCCGGCTCTGGTTGAGGAAGGCCACCAGGTCGGCGAGCTGCACGCCGGACAGATCCCCGGCGAGCACCACCCGCGGAGTGCCGGCCTTGCCACCCACGCAGGGGGCGCGCACCCCGAGGAGAATGTCGGGCGAGGTCGGAGCGAGGTAGAAGCGGCCCGCGCGCTCGGCGAGCCGCGCCTGGGCAGCTTCATTCTCCGGGATCACCGCGCCCCTGGCCTCGACTCTGATGAACTCGCTCATAATCCCTGTCTCGGCGCTCTCGAAGCCCCCTCGGTGCCGGCGGCGGTCGCCCTGCTTGAATGAACGATCGGAACTAGTCTGCCCAGTGCCGCTCGCGCTCCTCTTTGTCGAATTGGACCGCTGCCTCCACCGTGCGCAAGTAGGCGCGCGAGAGGGCCTTGGCTGCCTCCACCATCTCCTTGGAGTCTTCGGCCTTCTTGGCCGGCTTCTTTCCCTTGGTGATCACGGGAGCCGAGGGCTTGAGCTCCTGGTAGGGCGATCTCTTGCTGCCCTGGCCCACGAAGCCCGCGAGGAGCTTGACGAGCTGTCCCAGGTCCTTCTCGGCGATGGACTCCGGACGGGGCCGAACTGCCAGGAGGGCGCCATCCTTGTCGAGCGCCAGGCTCACCGGAATTGCCGAGGACCCTGCCGCCAGCGTCACGGTGGCGAAGCCGAGGTAGCCCAGCTTCTGCTTGGGCTTGAGGCCATCGAGCAGGCGCGGATCGTGGGGGACGTAGACCGGCTCGTCCCCGGCCACCTTGGTGCCGCCAAACGCGGTGACGAGGACGATGCGGGTCTCCTCTGGCGCGAGGGCGCCCAGCGCGGCCTCCAGCCGTTTCTGAGAGTCGGCGTCGAAGGAGTAGGCCTTCGCGGTGAAGCGCGCCGCGCTGGGGAAGAACTCGCCGACGGAGGGCTGCCCCTGCCGCACGAAGGCGACCAGGTCCCACACGTCGAGAGGGGCCATGTCGCCCGCGAAGCCGGGCATGGTGAAGGCCGCGTTCACTGACCGCCCTCCCTGGGCGATGGCGCGGTGCAGGTCGTCGTCGCTGCGCTGCATGAGGAAGGCCACGTCGCGCAGGTTCGTGGAGGTCGGGGCACCCAGCTGCGGGGCGAGCGGTCCGCCCCCGCGGCCGTCAGGGCCATGGCAGGCTGCGCAGTGCAGGCGGAAGAGGGCGGCGCCGCGAGTGGCGTCCCCGGAGAGGACCTGGCTGGCGGCAGCTCCCCCGACTGCCGGAAGCGCGAGGAGGAGGAGGGCGGCGATGAGCTTTGAGGTCGGGTGCATGGCGTTCGTCTGCCTTCCTTTCAGCGGGTCGGCTTGCGAGGGCCCGAGCTAGTCTCCTGGGGCGCCCGCGGAGTGAACTTGGGCCAGGCGGAGACGTCGTCGGCGATCTGGAAGCGGTACTTCACGTGGCAACGAGCGCACGACTGCGTCTCGAGGGTGGTCATCAGTTCCTTGGCCTTTCCGGCGTCGGCCCCGACCAGGGCAGGCAGATCCTTGAGTCCCGTCAGAAGGTCGGCGGCGAGGGCGTCGAACTCCCGGCGCTGGGAGGAGAGGGCTGCAGGGGCCTGCCCCGCGATCCTGGCGGCAGCCTCGGAGGCTGCCCGCGCTGTCGCCACCAGGTCGCCGGCGGCGCCCGGCCGCTGCAGGCCTTGAGAGAGCTCGAGCCAGGCTTCGCCGAGAACGCGTATGGGTGGACCGGCTCCCTCGGTGGCCTCGGCGCCGGCGCGCAAGGCGGTGCGCCCCTTGCCGGTCTTGACCGCTGCCTCCTCCTCCGCGGCCTGCATCGCCGTCTCTTGCCCGATGCCCAGGACGAACTCGGTGGTCAGCGCCTTGTCGCCGATCTCGGCGTTCTCGAGCCGCTGCTCGAGCTGGAGGCGATAGGGACCGGCCTCCTTCGCGGTGTAGTGAACTCCGTAGATCCCGGCGTCGGGCAAGGCGCGCAGCCGGTATCGGACAGGGGACCCCGCCCCGTCTCGACCAATGGTGACGAAGAGCACCGCGTTCTCCAGCGGGACCCGGTCCCCCAGCGCAGGGTCGGGCACGGCAAGGTGCTTGACGACCTCGAACAGCAGCGTGGTCGTACGGCCGGGCACGGGCGCCGCCGGACGAACACGCAGCGTCACGCTCGTCCGCTCCACCTTCTTGCGGTAGAGCACTTCATCGACCTTGGGTGCAACCGCCGTGGTCTTGGCGGCGCCAGCCTTCGGACTCTCCAGCTCGTCCTTGGGCACCAGCACGACAGGCGGGGCGGGCGGCACCTCTTTCCTTGCCGGCTCGCCGATCGGCGTGCGCGGCGCAGTGGCCTCCTCCTTCTTGGTCGCCGGTTGCGTCACGGCCTTGGGCTCGTCCTTCTTTCCCTCGGGAGGCTTGGCCGTCTCTGAGGAGGCCTCCTCCTTGTTCTCGACCACTGGCGCAGCCGGGCCATCCTTCTGACCTTCGGGCTTGACCTCGGTCGGTGCAGGGTTGCCGCCTCCGGGGGTGATGACCCGCCGCTGGGCGGGCGCCACGGACGGGGCGAGCAGGGCCGCGGCCAGCACTGTGAAACGCAAGCATCGCAAGAGAGGGCTCACGGACATCACCTTTGTGTGAGTTGGAGAGAGTTCACGGGGAAGGCGCCCAGCCTCCCCGGGCGGCGTACTGGAGATGGTCCTCGACCGCCCGGGCGAGGAAACGCCCATCGAGGGGAAGGGGATAGGGCCGCCCGTTGATGAAGAGGGTGGGCGTCGCCGAGACCCCGTAGCCCTTGGCTTCGGCCTTGGAGCCGTTGACCTGCGCCAGGAACTGGTCGGACTCGACCGCTCGCCGCACCTCGCCGGCATCGAGCCCCACCTGGGCCCCGAGCGCAACGATGGCATCGAGCGAGAGGGTGTCGGGGTACTCGAAGAGCAGATCATGCATTTCCCAGAAGCGCCCGTGCAGGCGGGCGTACTCGGCGGCCTGCGCGGTCTGGCGGGAGTGGGCGTGGCTGTCGAGGGGGAAGTACCGGAAGCACAGGCGGACCTTGCCGTCGGGCGCCACGAGGCTGTCGAGCAGCGGCCTGGCAAAGGAGCAAGCCGGACACTCGAAGTCGGAGAAGACCACCACCGTCACCGGAGCGCGCTCCGGTCCCTTGCATGGAGACCGGGACAGGTCGAAGGGGCGGGGCGCCTCGCCGAACGAGCCGTAGTAGCCCTGCGCTTCTTGGACGAGGTCGGCGCCGAGGGCGCCGTTACGGGCCAGGTCCACGAGGAGGTCGAGCTCGCGTTCCGACTGGGCACAGCGCGGGCCGGACTGCAGACACTCGCTCAGGCTTTGGCGCTCGTCACAGCGGCAGGGCAGAGACGCGGCCGCGGCCTCGACAGCCTGACGTGCCTCCGGTTGCAGATCGGAAAGGCGGGACCCCTGCCCCCGGCAAGTAGCTCCGAGCAGCACGCACGCCGAGAGCGCGATCAAGAGGCGAGTCGCCAAAGGGGACATGAGGGGCCGATGTTAGTTCAAGCGCTCGCTCGGCTCAAGGCAGCACCGCGCGCGATTTCGCTGGGCGGACGCGTACTTGCGTGCCCCGCCGGGCCGTCTATCATCCGCGCGCACAGCCCATCTGGAGGACCGCGGTGGCCCGACGCAAGCGCATCCTGATGCTACACACCGGCGGCACGTTGGCGATGGAGGGCAAGCGCCCGCAGCCGCTGTACCCTGCCGATTTCGAGCACACTCTGCGCGAGCAGGTCCCTGAGCTCGCGCGCATCGCGCTGATTGAGTTCGAAGTGTTCTCCAACATCGACTCCTCGGACATGCGGCCGATGCTGTGGTCCAAGCTCGCCGAGCGCATCCACGTCCGGCTTCCCGAGGTGGATGGCGTGGTGGTCACCCACGGCACCGACACCATGGCGTGGACCGCCAGCGCGCTCTCCTTCATGCTGCGCGGCTTGCGCAAGCCGGTGGTGCTCACGGGCTCGCAGCGGCCCCTGGGAGAGGTGCGCACCGACGCCAGGCTCAACCTCATCGACGCGGTCACCGCCGCAACCACCGGCCCGTCCGAGGTCTGCATCTGCTTCGACTCTCGCCTGTACCGGGGCAATCGCTCGCGCAAGATCAAGATAAACGACTACGACGCCTTCGAGAGCCCCAACTTCCCGCCGCTGGGGACGCTCGGGGTGGACATCGTCTATGGCGAGGCGCGCCGGCCGAAGGGACCGCCGCGGGTGATGCCCCGGCTGGAGCCGCACGTCTTTCTGCTGGGGATCTTCCCGGGGATCCCACCGCGGGTGGCGCGGGCCATCCTGCCTGGCCTGCGCGGGCTGGTGATCCAGGGCTTCGGGGCAGGCAACTTCCCCGTCGAGGGCGAGGCTTCGCTCCTTCCGCTCTTCGACGAGGCGCGGGAGCGGGGCATCCCCACCGTGATGGTCAGCCAGGCGCGGTGCAACGCGGTCGATCTCTCGCTGTACGAGGCGGGAGCCGCCGCGCTGCAGCGAGGCGTGATCTCCGGTGGGGACATGACTCCCGAGACGGCCCTGGTCAAGCTGATGCATGTCCTGGGCTACGAGAAGGACCCGGCGCGGGTGCGGGCCCTGCTCGAGGCCGACCTCGTCGGAGAGCGCACCACCGCCTGAGGTGACGAGCCGAGGGCCCTACATCTTCTCGTCGATGGCGCGGTTGCTCATCTCGTCGGCGAGCTTGTTCTGCTCCCTCGGGATGTGGCGCACCTGGGCGGCGAGGAAGCGGCCGAGCAGCTCCTTCGCCTTCGCGTAAAGCGGCTTGAGGCCGGCGTTCTTCACCCGGTAGGCGCCGGTGAGCTGGCGCACCATCAGCTCGCTGTCGGCGACCACCTCGACCTCGTTAGCGCCCAAGCGAAGGGCGGTCTCGAGCCCGATGATCACCGCGGTGTACTCGGCGACGTTGTTGGTCTGCACCCCCAGGTACTTCCCGCACTTGGCGACGACCGTGCCGTCCTCCCGGGTGAGCACCGCTCCCGCACCGGCAGGACCGGGGTTCCCACGTGCGGCGCCGTCAGAGAACAGGAGCAGCCGCTTGCGTCCTCCTTCCGCAGCGAGAGGCGCCGCCTGCGCCTCCACCAGGGTATCGCGCCGCGGACCGGTCTCTGGGATGGGGGGCTGGGGGGCGGCAGCGGCTTCTGGCGAAGAGGCCTCGACCCCCTCCTCCTCCGCGCGCATGAGCAGCGCCGCCTCGCGCAGGAGCGCGCGCAGGTGCTCACGGGTGAGCCCAGAAAAAGCCTCAAGGGTCTTCTCGAGCGGCTCGTGACGGGCAATGAAGCCCAGGATCTCGGCGCGCGAGGGCAGCGGCATGGGGATTCGGCCTCGCGCCGAGGCGAGCGCTAGTCCTTCATGATCTCGGCGGCATAGATGAGCCGCAGGCACGACGGGCAGTACTCGATGGTCGCGCCGGACCGCAGGATGTTCTGCAGCTGCGGCGGAAGCCGCATGTTGCAGCCCTTGCAGATGCCGTTGACCACCGCCACCACTCCGGAGCCGCGCTTCTTGCGCACGACGTCGTAGCGGGATACGAGTTCGGGGTCGGCCGCCTTGGCGACCTCGGCGCGCTTCTCGTTGAGCTCGCGCACCTGGCCGGAGAGCGTTCCGACCTTCTCGGACAGCTCAGCTCGCTCAGCGGCCGAACCGTCCTCACGGCGGCGCAGCTCGGCCTCCTTGTCGGCGAGAGCGGTCTTGATCGCTATGGCCGTCTCGAGGAGCGCCTTGTTCTCTTCCTCGAGATTGAGGATCGCCTTCTTGGAGATGTCGATCTCGCGAGCGAGTGCGGCGTATTCACGAGTGGTGCGCATCTCGGCCAGGCGCGCCTCCCACTTCTTGGTCTTGTCCTTTTCGGACGTGATCTCCGCGTCCTTGTCGCGCCGAGCCTTCTCGTTGTCGGCCAGCCGGGCCCTCTCCGCCTCGGCAGCAGCCCGGGCAGCCCCCAACTCGGCGTCGAGCTCGGCAAGGCGTTTGGGGTACGCCTCGCCGGCCTTCTGTAGTTCGAGGATCTGCAGGTCAACCGACTGCAGCGCCTCGAGCTCCTTCAGCCTTTCCTTGACGGACACTTCCATGCCTCCAGGACTGACGTCTCCCCGCCAGGGCGGGGACTATTATCACACGCGCTCCCGGGCGCAACCGGCCTGTTGTCATGGGTACACGCGGCGGGGCGAGTAGGCTTCCCGCGCGAGCCGCGCTGCAGCGCCAGGGCATGAACGAAGGCGCTTGAAGACGAGCCCCGGCCCGTGCCACAAGGAGCATCGCAGGGCCCTTAGCTCAGCGGTAGAGCTGGCGGCTCATAACCGCTTGGTCGCAGGTTCGAACCCTGCAGGGCCCATCGAAGGCCAAGAGCCACCGGCGGGGCGGGCGCATCGACAGGCGCCCGCACCGCCGAAAACATGGCGGGTGAGACCAAGCTCTCCACGAAGCTCTTGAGCCGCATGGAGCGGCTGGGGTGGCGCAGCTTGCGCAACGCCTTGGCCTCGATCTGGCGGATGCGCTCGCGGGTGACCTCGAAGTCCTGGCCCACCTCCTCGAGCGTGTGGTCGGACTTCTCCCCGATGCCGAAGCGCATGCGCAGCACCTTCTCCTCGCGAGGGGTGAGCGTGGCCAGGACCTTTCGGGTCTGCTCGGCCAGGTTCATGTTGATGACTGCGTCCGCGGGGCTGACGATGGCCTTGTCCTCGATGAAGTCTCCGAGGTGGCTGTCCTCCTCCTCGCCGATGGGGGTCTCCAGCGAGATGGGCTCGCGCGC
>JACRCT010000803.1 GCA_016218885.1 Deltaproteobacteria bacterium
CGGTGGTCGCAGGAGAGCGACAGGTACATCATGTCGCGCACCTCGATGCGCCCCTGGCGCACACCGGCCGTTGGCGCATGCGATGGACCCCCAGGATCGCCACCTCCGGATGGTTGAGGATGGGGGTCGCGAAGAGGCCGCCCTGCTCTCCCAACGAGGTGATGGTGAAGGTGCCGCCCGTCAGCTCCTCGGGACGCACCTTGCGCTCCCGGGCCGCCTGCGCCAGCGCCCCAATCTCGGTCGACAGCTGGCGGAGGCTCTTGGCCTGCGCGTCCCTGACCACCGGGACCATCAGCCCCTCCTCGGTGGCCACGGCGATGCCCAGGTTCACCCGCTTGCGCACCACCAGCTCCTGGGCGGCCTCGTCGAAGTTGGCGTTCAGGTTCGGGAAGCGGCGCAGCGCCGCCACCACCGCCTTGGCGATGAAGGGCAAGAAGGACAGCTTGGGTGCGCCCTGAGCCGCCAGCTTCTCGTTCAAGCGCGCCCGCAGGGCCTTGAGCTCGGTGGCGTCCAGCTCCTCGACGAAGGTGTAGTGCGGAGCGGTGAACTTGCTCTCCACCATCTTCCTGGCGATGACGCGCCGCATCCCGCGCAGGGGGATGCGCAGCTCCTCTCCCGCGGAGGCGGCCGGAGCCGGCCCGGCGGGCTGCGCCTGGCCACGCGCCGCGGCCTCGTTGGCTCGACCCTGGATGGCATTGAGCACGTCGGACTTGAGCACACGACCCTGGGGTCCGCTGCCCTCGAGGCTTCCTAGATCGACCCCGTGCTCGCGGGCCATCTTGCGGGTGACCGGCGTGGCGAGGACCTTCTCGCCGCCGCCCTGCGCGATGCGGGCCGGGGCCTGGGCGGGGACCTGCACCTTCTTCGCGGGCGTGAGCTGGGCGGTGAGGGGAAGCTCGCCGCCGACCTCCAGGGTCACCAGCACGCCATGGACGCGGGCGATCTCGCCTTCCTGGCCATGGAGCTTCGCCACCCGACCCTTCCTGGGGCTGGGGATGACCACCGTCGCCTTGTCGGTCATCACCTCGACCATCGGCTGGTCCTCGGCGACCTCTTCTCCCTCGCGGACGAGCCACTTGACGATCTCCCCCTCGACGATGCCCTCGCCGATGTCGGGGAGCTTGAACTCGTAGACGGCCATGGTCGGATCTCCGCCTCAGGGAAGGAAGCGCGCCGTCTCGAGGACGGCTTCGAGGATGCGCGGCGCTCGCGGAAGGTAGTCGTTCTCGATCGAGTACGGGAAAGGCGAGTCCCAACCGGTGACCCGGCGAATGGGCGCCTCGAGGTGCACGACGCAGCGCTCCTGGACCAGGGCGAGCAGCTCCGCCCCGAAGCCGCAGGTGCGCGGGGCCTCGTGCACCACCACCATCCGCCCCGTCTTGCGCACGCTGGCGTGGAGGGTCTCGATGTCCACCGGCCAGAGGGTGCGCAGGTCGAGAAGCTCGCACTCCACGCCCTGCTTTGCGGCCTGCTCCACGGCCAGCGCGGCCTCGATTACCATCGCGCCCCAAGCGACGACGGTGACGTGGCTTCCCTCGCGGACCACCGCCGCCTTCTCCAGCGGCACCGTGTAGTCGCCCTCGGGGACTTCGCCCGACGCCGCGCGGTAGATGCGCTTGGGCTCGAAGAAGAGGATCGGGTCGTCGCTGCGCAGGGCCGAGAGCAGCAGGCCCTTGGCGTCATACGGGTTGGAGGGGACGACGACCTTCAAGCCCGGGGTGTGGATGAAGAGCGCCTCGGGGCTCTGCGAGTGGTAGTGGCCTCCCTTGATTCCGCCGCCGTAAGGCGTGCGGATGACCATGGGGACCTTGTACTGGCCGCCGGAGCGGTAGCGGTACTTGGCGACCTCGTTCACGATCTGGTCGAAGGCCGGGAAGATGAAGTCGGCGAACTGCATCTCCGGCACCGGGCGCATGCCATAGAGCGCCATGCCCACCGCGGCGCCGATGATGCCGCCCTCGGCCAGCGGGGTGTCGAAGACGCGGTTGGGGCCGAACTCCTCGAAGAGGCCTTGGGTGGCGCGGAAGACGCCGCCGAACCGGCCGACGTCCTCGCCGAGGATCACCACGTCCTGGTCGCGCCGCATCTCGACGCGCAAGGCGTCGTTGACGGCTTGGAGGAGGTTGAGCTTCGGCATTGAGAGCTCCGAGACAGCAGAGGGTTTCGACGGCGCAGGGCGGCCACGCGGCGCGCTCTACTCGAGCCGGGTCGGACGGGAGGCGCTCAGCGCCTCGGCGCGCTGCTCCTCGAGGTGCCAGGGGATCTTGGCGAACACGTCCTCGAACAAGGACTCCAGGGCCGGCGGCCCGGCCTTCTCCACCTGTGCAGCGGCGGTGCGGATCTCCTCCTCGGCCTGGGCGCGCAGAGTCTCGTCCTCGGCCCCGGTCAGCACCCCGAGGTGGACGAGGTGCTGGCGCAGCAGGACCAGGGGATCGCGCCTGAGCCAGGGCTCGACCTCGTCGTCCTTGCGATAGGCCCGCGGGTCATCGGAGGTGGAGTGCCCCTTGACTCGATAGGTGACGGCCTCGATGAGGGTCGCCCCCTGCCCTGACCGCGCGCGCTCGTGCGCCTGACGGGTCACGGCGATCACTGCCAGCAGGTCGTTGCCGTCGACCCGCACGCCTGGCAGCCCATAGGCCCTGGCCTTGATCGCCAGGGTCTCGGAGGCGGTCTGGGCCGACAGCGGGACGCTGATGGCCCACTGGTTGTTGCGGCACAGGAAGATCGTCTGGGCCTTGAAGACGCCGGCAAAGTTGAGGCCGGTGTGGAAGTCGTGGGTGGAGGTCGCGCCGTCGCCGAAGTAGGCGAGCGCGACGTCGTCCCTGCCCTTGAGCCGCGCGGCCCAGCCCACCCCCACTGCGTGGGGGAGCTGGGTCGCCAAGGGCGAGCTGCTCGAGGCGACGTGCCCCGGCTCCCACGCTTCATGGCAGGGCATCTGGCGCCCGCGGATGGGGTCGAGCTCGTTGCCGAAGAGGTTGGCGAGGAAGCGCGGCAGGGGCATCCCGCGCATCAGCGTCGCCCCGTGCTCGCGGTAGGCCGGGAAGATCCAGTCGTTGGGCCGCATCACGAAGGCCGAGCCCAGAATGCTCGCCTCCTCACCCACGGACCCGATGTAGAAGCCGATTCGCCCCTGCCGCTGCAGGGTGGTCATCCGCTCGTCGAGCGCACGATTGAGGAGCATCAGCCGGTACAGCGAGCCCAGGTCCTTGGAGCCGACCTTCGGATCGGTGGCCGGGTCGGCGCTGCCATCGGACCGCAGCACGCGGAACAGCTCGGCGCCCGACCTATCCGTGGGCTCGAGCTCCACCTTGGCCTGACGGGCCGGGGGCTGTTCTGGGACTCGCATGGTGGCCCATATCTAATGGCCACCCGTGCGGGCGTCACAGGAAAAGTCGGACGAGACACTCCCGCGTCCTCCCGAAGGCAGAAGCGGTGGCTCGACGAGGATCGGACCTGGCGAGGCCGTCCGACGTCGTGCCTGGCGTCCCGCCCGCGCCCCCAGGAGGAAAGGACGCCTCTCACTCACCGCCTCTCCCAGGCCGTGACGAGCCGCCCATCGGCCGCGAAGCGGTAGCGGCTCTCGCGGTGCCCCAGCGCGAAGAGCGCCAGGTTCTGGTCGTAATGGGCCGGCGGCTCGCCGAACAGTCCGTCGCGCCGAGTCGACTGCAGCCGGCGCGCGAGCCGTTCGGTGAGGCCCCGCTCGCCCCGTGCCGCGGCCTGCACCAGCGCAACCGCGGTGAAGCCCGGAGGCCCGCGACCAGAGCTGAGTCCGCTGCGCACGTCGATCTGCTCGGGCACCGTGTCGGCGCCACTGCAGAACGGAGTCAGCCCTCGCGTGCTCTCGAGCCAGCTCGCCCACAGCGGATCGCGTCGGGACAGCGTCGCCGACCACAGGTAGACGCGAATCGCGTCGTGGCTCCCCTGCGTGCCTCCGATGGGGTCGTCCTCGAAGCCGGCACCGGTCCGATAGAGGATCCAGTCGGGTGCGAGCCCCCGCTTTGCCAGCGTGCGCTGCAGGCGACCCGCGCTCGCCAAGATCTGTCCCCAGCGCCCACCGACCCCCACCGAGGCCAACCGGCGCAGGAGCTGAGGCGGCAGGTGGCTGGGGTTGAGCCGCCAGGCGCGACCTTTCTCGACCTCGAAGCCCTCCGGGCCGGGCAAGAGCATCGGACCGAGCCCAGGGAGGTCGGCGACCTCGCGCTCGTCCATCAAGCTGAGCACCGCCGTGGCCTTGCGGGCGTAGTCCGGCGCGTTCCACAAGCGGCCCGCCTCGAGCAGCGAGTAGGCGAGCCACAGATCCGCATCTGCGGCGGAGCTCGCGTCGAGCACGCCCCAGCTCCCCCGGCTTTCGGCGCGCCCCCACTGCTGGGCGGGAAGCGAGCGGGCGAGATCGCCCTGGGCGAGGTTGTCCTCGGTCCAGAGCAGGAGACGATCGAAGGTGGCCCTATCGCCGGCCACGAGGGCGAAGAAGAGCGCATAGGCCTGGCCCCCGGAGGTGGTGCGGGATCCCGGGCCCTGCTCGACGACCCGCCCGTCCCCACTGATGAACCGCTCGGCGTAGCGCTCCCAGAGCGACCAGGACCCCCGATCCGCCGAGCCCGCCAGGACCGAGGCCACGAGCAGCCCCATGGCACCGCTTGAGAAGACCACTTTGAGCCCCCCTGCCCTGGCCGCTCGTTCATCAACCTGGCGAGCGCCTCGCGGGCCCGACTACGGCCAGCGCCTCCAACCCTGGCCCTCGCCCGCCGGTTCCAGCTCCAAGCGGACCGAGGAGCAGCCGGCGGTCCTCATCGCGTCGGCGAGCGTGCGGCTGCCCGCTCCCGGCCCCAGGGAACCTGTTCGCTGCGAGAAGGTGATCGGCGGCGGCGAGGGACCGAGGATGGCCGTCTCGTCGCCCTGTGCGGCGAGCCGTCCACGCGTCTCTCGCGCCGGCTCGGTGGCAGCGACCTCGCGGTAGCCCGAGCCCACCAGCCCCAGCGACTCGACCCGGTCACATACGCCCTCGAAAGCCATTTTTTGCGAACGAACCTCGAGTCCCTCCTGCTTCCTTGAGGAACGCGCCCTCGACCTGGTCCTGGGCCACAGGTTCAGGTGCGGCCTGGACTGCGACAGCCCCCCGCGGCAGGTGGACCCCGAAAGAGCGAGGGCTCGCCTGCTCTGGGAGGCCCAGAGGCTCGTCTGGAACTTTACGAAGCAGTGGGGACCACGCATCATCCGGCGAACAGAGCGACCCCTGAGGACCCATGTCCAACTCTCTTCGCCCCACCGTCTTCGGCGCCTACTCCCACGTGTGGGTGCGCGAGTTCTCGCAGCAGTCTCCGGGACGCCCGATCACCCTCGGGGAGATCCCCGACACCGAGCTCGACCGCCTCCAAGACCTGGGGGTGAGCTGGCTGTGGCTGATCGGCGCCTGGCAGACCGGCCTCCACGGCCGCTCGCACGCGGTGGGTCACCCCGATTTGCGTCGAGAGTGCCGGCGGCTTCTCGATGACTTCACGATCTCCGACATGGTCGGCTCGCCCTACGCCATCCAGGAATACCGGGTGCACCGGGCGCTGGGCGGCGACGAGGCCTTGGCGGTGCTGCGCAAGCGGTTGGCGAAGCGAGGCATCCGCCTGATGCTCGACTTCGTGCCCAACCACACCGCGTGTGACCACCCCTGGGTTCACCAGCACCCCGACTACTACGTCTCCGGCGGCCTGGAAGACCTGGAGACCAAGCGCGGCTTCTTCGCAGAAACCGCGGACGGCGACCGGGTGGTGAGATTCGGCAAGGACCCCAACTTCGATCCCTGGACCGACACCGCGCAGCTCGACTGGCGCAACCCGCAGGCGGTCGCCGCCCTGACCGCGCAGGTGGCGAAGCTCACCGCGATGTGCGACGGGTTGCGCGTCGACATGGCGATGCTCGCCCTCAACGACGTCTTCCGCCGCACCTGGGGCGCCGGGCCCTGGCCCGAGCCCACCTTCGAGCCCTGGAGCGCCATCGTCTCGGCGGCGCGGTCGCGCTCACCCTCGTTCGTGTTCCTGGCCGAGGTCTACTGGAACATGGAGGAGCGGCTCATCCAGCTCGGCTTCGACTGGGTCTACGACAAGGTGCTGTACGACCGGCTGCGCCACGACTGCGCCCATAACGTGTGCGCCCACCTGCAGGGGATCGACCCCATCCAGTCGCTGGCCATGCGCTTCCTCGAGAATCATGACGAGGCGCGAGCGGCGGCGGCCTTCCCTCAGGGGCGGCACGAGGCGGCGGCGGTCATCGCCGCGACCCTGCCCGGACCTTTCTTCGTCCACTTCGGGCAGATGGAGGGCCGCAAGGAGAAGCTGCCCATCCAGCTCGGGCGTGCTCCGGCCGAGCCCCTGGACGAGAAGCTGGTCGGCTTCTACCGCAACCTCTTGCGCGGGGCGCGCTCGGTCCACGGGCAGTGGAACAGGGTGGCTTGCCGCCCGGCCTGGGAGGGCAGTGAGACCTGGTCCGGATTCGTGGCCCATGGCTGGGCCGAGGGCGCCAAGAACCTGCTCACGGCGGTCAACTTCGCTCCGGAGCACGGGCACTGCTACCTCGACCTGTCGAGGCTGCACATCCCCGATGGAACGACGGTCCTGACCGACCTGCTCACTGGCGAGACCTATCCTCGCGACGGGCGCGAGCTTCGCGCGCGCGGGCTGTTCGTCGAGCTGCCCGCTTGGGGAGCGCACCTGTTCCGATTCGGGGGCTGAGGGCGGGACGTGGCGAGGTCGGTCATTGACGCTTCATGACCTTGTTTGGATGGCGCTCAACGAAGCAGCCCGCAGGGCGCTGAAGGACCTCATGGCGAACGGTCACTACGAGTAGCCGGACAATCCACGACCCGGACGCTGCCAGGTTGGACCCCTCCGCTTCTCGTGGACGCAAACGCGTCGGCCTGGCCCGCACTTGGACGTCCAAGCGCCGGCGCCGGGCGCCGCGGCGCGAAGATCCGACCTGGTCGCGGGAGATGGCGAGTGCTTCGGTGAGGTCTGGCGTCGCTGCGGCATCCGCTTGGACTAACCGCAACGGAGTGGCTAGCATCCGGCGCGTGAGGGCCTTCGATCCGAAGACGGTGGGCAGGTGGCTCGAGAGCCAGCGCGTGGCCGAGCGTCGCGCCTGCCTGGCCATGCCTCCCGCAGACGCCATTCGGCTCTCTCTCTCTCTCATCGAGGCCTCATGGGCGGTAGCCGCAAGCGCGCAAAGCCGGCAGGCGCACGAGGAAGACGCAAGACCGGCGAGAGAGGTGTGGAAGCTTCTCGCCAGGCGAACCGGAAGGCTTCCGGCTCGAGCTCGTTCCGCGAGGCGCTCCAGGCGGTAGAGCGGTTCCTGGATGCGTCCGGGCGTCCGGCAGCCGTCATCGGCGGCGTGGCCGTCATCGCCTATGGCTTCGCCCGGTCCACCGTGGACATCGACGCCAGCGTCGCGATCGAGCCCGACGAGCTGCGATGGTTGCTCGAGGTCGCCCACAAGCAGGGCCTGGTCGAGCGCGTGGCGGACGCCGAGGCATTCGCCCGAGAGAACCTGGTGCTGCTCCTCGAGCACCGTGGAAGCCGCACGCCGGTCGACATCAGCCTCGCCCTGCAGCCCTTCGAGGTGGAAGCGCTCGCCGCGGCGACAACCGTGCTCTTCGGTGGCGTCCGCATTCGAGTGCCCCGCCTGTCTGACCTCGTCGTCTACAAGATGGTCGCCGGCCGCCCGCAGGATCTCCGGGACGTGGAGGTACTGCTGTCGGCCAAGGCCGAGATCGACCTGCCGGCCATCGAAGGGCGTCTCGCGGAATTCGACTCCATCTTGGAGACCGATCGTTGCGGCCTGTTCCGCACGCTGCTTGCCAAGGTCATGAGGCCCGGCTGAACCGCCGAACCCTTGATTGCCTGCGGATGCGCAGCATCAGGTCGTCCAAGGTCTTCGCCCATGTGGCGTGCAGGGCGTCGGGTGAAGCGACTCTGAGTTCCCCGCCGGCCCGAACTTGGACGTCCAAGTGCGGGGCCAACCACGCACTCCGCCCCACATCCACGTGGGGGCAAGATCCCACACCAGGCACCAGGTTCACGCCCCTCGCTCCGGGACGGGTGCCTCGCGATTCGCGGGCGCCAACCCGAGCAAGCGCGCCACCTTCGGCGCGACGCCGGCGGCGGAGAGCAGAGCCCTGAGCTTCTCCTCGGCCTCAGCGGAGCGCGCCCGCACCTTCTTGCCGAGGATGAGCTCGTTCTTGAGCGAGTGCTCCCACCCGGTGAGCTCGGTCACCGTGACCTTGTACCCCTTCGCCTCGAGAGCCAGCACCCGCACCACGTTCGTGAGGTGGGAGCCGAACTCGCGGCGATGCCAGGGCGAGTCGTGCAGGGACGCCATCACCGGGTCGGCGCCGGTGGCCTTCTCGAGCTGGCGGGCGACCTCCGCCTGGCAGCAGGGAACGACGGCCACGTGGTCGGCGTTGCGCTGGACCGCGAGAGCAATCGCGTCGTCGGTCGCGGTATCACAGGCGTGCAGGGCCGTGACCATCGCCACCCGGTCCGGCAACACGGGGTCGGCGATGTGGACTGACTGGAAGCGCATCCGCGAGAAGTCCAGCCGCGAGGCCAGGGCCGCGGCGGCGGTGGTGAGCTCCGGGCGCGCCTCGATGCAGTGGAGCTGCCCCTTCTGGATCCCCTTGAGGAACAGCTCGTAGATGAGGAAGCCGAGGTGGCTCTTGCCTGCGCCGCAGTCGACGATGACCGGGTCGCCGAAGCGGGTGAGGACGTCCTCGAGCGCCGGAGTGAGCAGCCGGATGAGGTGGTTCACCTGCTTGAGCTTGCGCAGCGCATCGGCGTTGAGATCGCCGGCGCGGGTCAGGAGGTGCAGCTCCTGGAGGAGCTCGACGGACGCTCCGGGAAGAAGCTCGTGGGCGACGAGGGGGCTCTTGATCTGCCGACGCATGGAACGGTCTACCTTTCACGGGCGCGCGGCGCCCACCCCGATTCTCCAAGAGCATTCTGCCGACGCACGAAGCGGGCTACTTCTTCCCGACCGGCAGGACCGCGAGGGGCTCCTCGCCTGCCGCGAGACCGAGGACAGAGCGCGTCGCATCGGGCTTGAAGCCCCCGACGTAGGTGCTGCCCATGCCGAGCGCGGTCGCTTCCAGGAAGAATGACTGTGCGGCGAGCCCCGCCTCGACCCAGATGAAGGAGGACGAGCGCTCCTTGATCTTGGCCTCCATGCGCTCCGCGAAGCCGGTGATGACGAAGACCGCCGGCGCCTTGAGAATCCAGTCCTGGCCGATCGCCTTCTCGACCAGCTCCGCCCGCTTGTCCCCCGCGGCGACGAGCACGAGGTCGTGCTTCTCGGGACGATAGCGGTACAGCCCCGGCGCCAGCCCCGCCACGCTGCCCGCCAGCACGTACAGCTCGAGCGGATAGGTCGCCATGGCCGAGGGAGCGGTGCGGTGCCCCTTCTCGTCGGTCACGCCCTGCGCTGACCAGGCGAGCTGCGCGATCTCCGCCAGGGACAGGGCGGCGGGAGACGGGCGGCGCAGCGAGCGTCGCTCCTTGAGCGCCTTCTCCACCGAGACCTTGCCGTCCACCTTGGCCGCCGGCAGGGCGATGGCCGCAGCGGGCTCGGCCGCTTGGGCGACGCCGGTCAGAAGCAGGGCCGCGAACGCGCTGCCGATCAGCACGAGTCTCATCGATCGATCTCCCTGGTCAGGCTGCCGGGAATGAAACGCGCCCCGATCATCCTCATCGCGGCCGAGCAGGCAAGCGGCGTGAGCGTGCGCAGGATTGGAAGCGACCGGAGCGCAGCGTAGGCTTCCGCCCTCGCCGCCCCGTGCGGACGCTCCATGGCCCCGCTCGCCTTCCTCGCCGCCGCCGTCGTCCTCGTCCTGGTGTTCCTGGCCGCAGGGCATGTCGGAGGTGGCGTGGTAGTCTGCGCCCGCGATGGCGCTCACCTACTGCGTGCTGGCATCTGGCTCGAGCGGGAACTGCTTGTGGGTCCGAGGCGGAGGCGTCCAGGTCCTGGTGGACTGCGGCCTTTCGGCCCGCATGACCGGCCGGCGCCTCGAGGAGCGTGGCGGCCGCCTCGAAGACGTGAGCGCGGTGGTCTGCACCCATGGCCACAGCGATCACGTGATGGGCGCACGGGTGCTGGCCAAACGCCACGGGCTGGATATCTACGCGACGCATGGCACGGCGAGCGCCATCCCCGGCATTCCGAACGAGCGATCGCGCCTCCTTCCCTGTGATGGTGAAGTCCGCCTCGGTGGATTGACGATCCGGTCCGTGCCCACCTCCCATGATGCGCCGCAGGCAGTGGCGCTGCGCATCGATGACGGGGAGAGCTCGCTGGGCGTCGTGACCGACCTGGGAGTCGCAACCGCCACGGTGGTCGAGGCCTTCGCCGGCCTCGACGGGCTGCTGGTGGAGACCAACCACGACGTGCGGATGCTCCAAGAGGGGCCCTATCCCGAGCCCCTCAAGCGACGCATCCGGGGTCGTTGGGGCCACCTCTCCAACGAGCAGGGGGCCGAGCTGCTGGCTGCCTTGCTGCACGACGGGCTCCAGCACGTGACGATCGGGCACATCTCCGAGCACAACAACACACCCGATCTCGCTCGCGCGGCGATTGAGAAGCTGCTCGCAGCGCGCGGCGGCCAGCCTCCGAAGCTCGCCGTGGCGGTCCAACACCGGGTCGGCGAGCCCGTCACCTTGGCCCCGCGAGCCTCGGCGACCCCAAGCCTCCGGCAGGCGTCGCGCCAACTGGCCTTCGCCTTCCGATAGCGCTCCGTTCCATGCCCCCTTTCGACGCGGCGACCCTCGACCTTTGGCAGGTTCAGGGCTCGGTTGCATCCGACCAGGCCAAGCCGCTATTCACTTGCCCGCACGGGAGGCCCCAGCCGCTGCGTGCCCGGGAGAGTCCATGCCAGCCCCCACCCTGCAACCGCGTCGTTGGCGCTTCTTTCGCGCCGGAGGAGTCGACCAGGTCCAGCTGCGCGACGGCGAGGATCTCGTCAACCTGGAGCAGCTCGACCCGAAGCTCTGGGTCGCGCTC
>JACRCT010000787.1 GCA_016218885.1 Deltaproteobacteria bacterium
ACACGCTGCACCACAACTACGACCGCGACCT
The DNA here is from genome assembly GCA_016218885.1 of Deltaproteobacteria bacterium. GTDB lineage: Bacteria > Myxococcota > Myxococcia > Myxococcales > UBA5297 > JACRCT01. Next base: position 32 of record JACRCT010000787.1, read on the forward strand.
CTGGCGGCTCTACCAGGCGCACCCCGAGGTCACCTACGTCTCCATCAGCGAGCGACAGCTGCAGCTGAACGGCCCCTTCATGCACGGCGCGGTCATCCATCACGGGATCGACCCCGCCCGCTACCGGCTCGGCCCCGTCCGGGCCGAGGAGGCGGCGTTCCTAGGCCGGCTCTCGCGCGTCAAGGGCCCCCACGTGGCCCTGGACGTCGCCCGCCGCTCAGGGCTCAGACTGCGCGTGGCCGGGCGGGCACACAAAGAGGACTCGCCTTACTTCGAGGCGGAGGTCGAGCCCCGCCTGCAGGAGGCCCACGTCGAGTACCTGGGCGAGCTCTCCCACGAGCCGAAAGCGGCGCTTCTTTCGACCGCGCGGGCGCTGCTGTTCCCCATCGACTGGGAGGAGCCTTTCGGGCTGGTCGCGGTCGAGGCCATGCTCAGCGGCTGTCCGGTCATCGCCTTCGGCCGGGGTTCGGTCCCCGAGATCCTCGACGAGGGGATCACCGGCTTCGTCGCCCGCGACGAGGAGCACATGGTCGAGCTGCTGCGCGAGGGTCCGGCGTGCCCCGAGGTGTTCGACCGCCGTCGCTGCCGCGCCCGGGCGATCTCCCGCTTCGCGGCCAGCCGGATGGTCGACGACTACCTGCGCGTCTACACCGCCGCCCGCAGCGCCTCGGCCCATCCGCACCCGTCAGCCGGTGCCAGCCCGACCTGAAAGGTGCGCTTCCCTGGCTCGGAGGGTTCGCCACCGTTAGCTCCAGCTGGGATTGAACGAAGGAGGCCCCATGGCATCCAGGCTCGCACGCGAGTCCTCCGCCTACCTGAGACAGCATGCAGACAACCCGGTGGACTGGTACCCGTGGGGAGAGGAGGCGCACCGCGCCGCCCGCGAGGCGGACCGGCCGATCCTGCTGAGTGTCGGCTACTCCGCCTGCCACTGGTGCCACGTCATGGCCCATGAGTCGTTCGAAGACCCGGAGATCGCCCGGGTCCTCAACGAGGGCTTCGTGTCCATCAAGGTCGACCGCGAAGAGCGGCCGGACATCGATCACCTGTACCAGGGGGCGGCGCAGCTCCTGGAGCAGAGCGGCGGCTGGCCGTTGACGGTCTTTCTCACGCCTGACCTGCGCCCCTTCTTCGCCGGGACCTACTTCCCGCCCGAGGACATGCTGGGAAGGCCTGGTCTGCCTCGGGTCCTGGCGGCGGTCCTCGATGCCTGGAGCAACCGGCGAGGGGACCTTACCAGCACGGCCCAGGAGCTGTGCGGCGGGTTGCGGATGCTGATGGACGCGGGGCTCGACACCCGGCAACAGGAGCTGGAGGCCGCTGACGTGGTCGTCGCCGGTGAGCGGCTCGCTCGAGAGATCGACCCGGTCCATGGCGGGTTTGGCGAGGCGCCCAAGTTCCCCAGCCCTGCCGCCCTGGAGGCGATGCTGCGCTCGTGGCGTCGCTCCCGCGACAAGGCGATCCTCTCGAGCGTCCTGCGCACCCTGGATGCGATGGCCGAGGGAGGGCTCTTCGACCAGGTCGGCGGAGGCTTCCATCGCTACAGCGTGGACGCCGCCTGGAGGGTCCCGCACTTCGAGAAGATGCTCTATGACAACGGGCAGCTTCTGGGGCTGTACGCCCAGGCACAGCAGATCCGCCCGAGCCGTCTCTACGAGCACGTCGTCGTCGAGACGGTCGGCTGGCTCGAGCGGGAGATGACCTCGCCCCACGGCGCATTCTTCACCTCCCAGGATGCCGACTCCGCAGGAGAAGAGGGACGCTTCTTCGCCTGGACCCCCACCGAGATAGCCGAGGCCAGCGGCGACGAGGGCCTCGCCGCCCTGCTCTGCCGCCGGTTTGGAGTGAGCGCCCGCGGCAACTTCGAGCGCGGCAGCTCGGTGCTCGCGCTCCCCGAGCCGATCCCTTCGTTGGCCCGCTCGCTGGGGCTGCCCGAGCCGGAGGTCGCCGCTCGCATCGAGCGCGGCCGCAGGCTGCTCTTCGCGGCGCGGGAGCGTCGAGCACACCCGGGACGCGACGAGAAGATCCTCGCCGGCTGGAATGGCCTCGCCATCGAGGGCCTGGCTCTGGCCGCACGCGCCTTCGGCAGGCCTAAGTGGGCTGCGCTTGCCGCCCGCGCGGCCGACGACGTGCTGGCCACGATGGTCAGGCAGGGGCGCCTCGACCGCGTTCGGTCTGGTGGCGGCCGGGGCACCGACGGGCAGCTCGAAGACTACGGAGACCTCTCGCAGGGGCTGGTACAGCTCTACATGGCCACCTTCGAGCCCCGATACCTCGAGGCGGCTGCCGGGTTGGCGGCGAGGGCGATCGACCTGTTCTGGGACCGGGAGGAGGCGGCCTTCCTCGCCGCCCCGCGCGACCGCGAGCAGCTGTTCGTCCGCGTCTGGGCCGTGCACGACATCGCCTGGCCCTCGGGAGCATCGACGCGGTGCGAGGCGCTGCTCGCGCTCGCCTCGCTGTCAGGTGACCCTGCCCGCCTGGAGCACGCCCGCTGGTATCTCGAGCGCCTGCGCGGGCCGATGCTGCGCAACCCCTTCGGCTTCGGCCGCCTGTGGTGCGCGGCCGACACTCTGCTCGATGGCATGCCGGCGCTGCGGGTGGCCGGCACGCGCGAGGAGGCCCGCCCGCTGCTCGAGGAGGTCGATCGGCACTTCGCACCCACGCTCGCCCTCGCCTGGAAGGATCGCCTTCGCGACCCGCCGCCGCTGCTGGCCCAGGCCTTCGCGAGCAAGCCGGCGCCACCCGGCCGTGCCGCCGCCTACCTCTGCCGCTCTTTCAGCTGCGCGCCACCGACCCACACCGCCGACGACCTCGGGGTCCAGCTGCAGGCCGCTGTACCGTGAGCCGTCTGTTCGCTGTCGGACCCTCCGTTCTTCCGTGCGACTGAAAGTGAACCCGCCCCCCCTGCTTTGGGGTAGAAATCGTCCGGTACACGACGAAGGGACGATGCTCGAATGACGCGACAATGCATCCTCGTGGTCGACGACGACCCCGGCATCCAGCACGCGGTGCGCTCGGTCCTCGGCAAGGAAGGCTACTCGACCATGGCCGCGCTCGGGGGAGCTGCCGCGCAGGCGATGCTCCAGCGGCAGACCCCGGGCCTGGTGCTGCTGGACCTCAACCTCCCCGACATGGCTGGCATCGATCTCCTGCACCTGATGAAGTCCAACCCCGCCTTCGAGCAGGTCGCCGTCGTGGCCATGACCGGCGCCGAGCTCCCGCCGAATGCTCCATTCGCAGCGACGCTGCGCAAGCCATTCGAACTCGACGAACTGTTGAGGGTGGTGCGCTCACGCCTGCCGCCGAGCTGATCGCGGACATCCAGGCTGGATGTCGACCCTTCTCAGTCGCCGTCCCCGAGCGCCATCCGGGCGGTCTTCGAAGGTCGCGTTTCGGCGCGGCCCAACCGTGCCCACGCGCCGGCCATTGCCTTCACTAGACGCATGGGCAGCGTCAGAAAAATGGCACAGCGAGTCACCAAGGACCCCCCTCGTAGCTGCGCACTTCGCGAGGTTTCGGAGTAGAATTCAGGACACTTCGTCCTTGTCATGCGCTGGTCCGGGTCGGGCCGAGGTTTGGACAGTAGGCATAGCTCGAGAAGGCTTGGGAGCGGCGGTCGGGTGGGTGCTCTGCGAGATGGCTCGGGGGGGAGAGGGCATAGCCGTTAAGCACGGCCTGCCGACGTCATCGGAGCAAGACCAGCTAAGAATTCGCCGATCTGCCCCCCTGCCTTTCGGCCGCTCGTCTTGAGACGCGCAAGTTGGTCGTGAAGACGTCGGAGAAGCAGCGCCACATGTTCGAGTCGAACCGCGAACAGGCCGATGCGAACCAGTACCCAGCCGGCGACGGCGGCCTGCCAAGGCATCGCGACAGGCAAGGGGGAGCTCGGCTGGGAGCGGTCGCTCGCCGTGCCGTCCTGGGCGGGCTCGAGGTTGAGAAGACGGCGAGCCATCTGGCCGAGAACCAACTTGGCAAGGAGCCACGCCTTGATCGTGTCGTCACGGAAGTTCGGCAGTCGGTCGAGACCGGTGACCGATTTGTCTCTCTTGAACTGGAGTTCGACCTGCCAACGCAGGCGGTAGAGCTTCAGAAGCTGGCATGCCGTGAGCCGGGCAGCGGGAACGGTCGTGAAGAGCATGACGAAGGGCGCCATTTGAAGAGCCAATGGCCCGCCATCATCGGCACGGACTCGCTGACGTGCTTTCTCGGCCTGGTCGTTGGGCAATCGTTCGATGATTAGGCGCCCAGGAATGGATGGCCCATTGGTGCGGCATGCCTCGACCCACAATTCTCTGCGCTGGCCCGGAGTCAGCTTGCGAGTGGCGCGGTGCACATCGACCTGCTGGCCCCCGCCGCGCATCTGCAGCGGCAGGGATGCGAAGTTCCAGCGGACCAGGACGTCGCCACCCTGGTCGACGGCCGCCGCGATGCTCGGTGGATTCGCGTACCCGCGGTCGGCGACGTCGAGGGCGCCGCGGGATGTCCTGAAATTTCGGAACGTCTCGCCGGTCTTGCAATTGGTCACCTTCACCTCATCCACCTGCATGTCGCTGAGCCGGAGGGCGAGGTGAATCCTCGCCGTGGTGCCGGTTGCGCCAGGGCGTTGCGCGGTGGTCGCATCGATCGCGCGGACTCGGTAGCCCGCCCAGCGTTCGGGCGCGAAGACGCCGCCAGCGCCAACCATGAGCCGCAAGAACGCCTCGAATGGCGCCACGCTGCTCTTCAGCCACCCGTGGATCCCGACGTGCGAGACGCTGTGAATGCCCGCGGACGCGAACAGCCCCGAGGTCATGCGCAGCGACAGGTTCCAGGCCACCATCGTCAGCAACGTGTGAACTCTCGTCTCAGCCCTGACCTGCGAAGCGTTGTGCGGACCGCTGTCCGAGGGCCCCAAGCCCAGCTTCTTTGCGATCTCCTCCCAGCCAACCGGCAGGGTGCTCTTGAGGCTCTGCCAGTTCTTCAGGTCCACGACCGCCGGTTCGCCTTGCTGGGCCACGCATACGCTCCCGCAAAAAGGGAGCATCTACTGCCAGTTTTGCCGTTCACCCACAAGGCAAACCGGAAAGACCCAGCAATACCCAGTGCTTGCGGCCCTGCGTGCTGCTTAACGGCTATGCCCCGTCCCCCTCCCCCGTCCCCCTCGTCCCCCCCAAGCTGCGCTACTGCGCTACTGCTCTGCGCTCTACCGGCCAACCGCCATCCGCGCCTGCTGCGTCGCGGGCTTGCTACGCGCCAGCGCTGCCAGAAGCGTTCGAGCACGCCTCCCAGCCGCCGAGACACCCTTGGCATCCACTTCGACCGCCCTTGCCAAATCCTCGATGCCACCCGCGTCGCCGCCACGAAGCCGCAGCTCCCCTCGATTGGCCAGTGCGATGATGTTGGCAGGGAAGAGCGCGACCGCCTTGTCGAAGCACTCGAGGGCCTCGGCGCGCCGCTGCAACCTCTGGTAGACGGCGCCGAGCGCTGCAAGCGCTGAGGTGTCCTTCGGGTTTCCCGCGACCAAGCCCTCGAAGATGATTCGCGCGTCGTTGAGCCGACCGCGAGCCGCGAGATCGCAGCCGATGCGAGAGATCTGCCGGGCTTGGCTGGCGGTCATCCCCTCGACCTCCGCCCAGGTGAGCTCGTTCTCGAGGAACCTGCGCATCTTCATCCTCGTCTCCTCGTCCACCGCCGGCCTGCTCGCGTTCAGCTTGATGACCTTGCCCATGGCTTCCTCCGGTAACCGGTCGTTGTCAGCTGCGGCCGAGGTTGGAGATCGCGGCCTTCGCCATCTCGTGGTTCACGTTCATCATGTTGCTGAGCAGGTTGAACATGGCGCTGCGCTTCTCCACCAGGTTCTGCAGCTTCATCTGCAAGCGTGTGACGCTGCTGGTGGCGCTCTTCTCTGCGGCAGAGCCCTTCTCCGCCGTGTTCAAATCGTCCTGCGCCCTCTCCAGCGCGAATGCCGTGTCGAGGATCCTGTCGTCGAGGTCCTCCAACATCCCGCTCATCAGCGCCTCGACGATCTCCTCCGCCGACATCCCCTCGAATCTGTTGGTGCTCGGCCTGGTGCCGGTCGAAGTGCATGACGGCTCATCGTCCTCCTGGGCGGAGCCGGCGGCGGCCGTGCCGTTGGTCGTGCCTCCACCGCCGACGTTGGTCCCGGAGTTGCTACGCGGCGCGTCGGCCGGGTTCTGGCCAGTTGCTACAGAGCTGGATGCCGCTGCTTTGGGCAGCGCCTTGCGGGCGGCCTCTACGTCAGACTTGCCGATGAGACCGTCGCAGGCGCCAACCCCGGCGGAGGTCTCGAGCTGATTGAAGGTGGCGGGATTCTGGATGAGGAACCGGCATGCCTCGCGTAGCTCCTTGGGCAAGCCGGGATTGTTGACTGCCGCCTCGAGATCGCAGCGACCGATGAGCCCGTCCTTGCCGCCGATGCCCGCGGCGGCATCGAGCAGATCGAAGTACTTGTTCACCTGATCGAGCGCACTGGCCCACTGCTGGTCAAAGCTTCCTGCCGCGGTGCCGGTCGCGTTGCCCGTGGAGGTGTTGCTGCCCGTCGGGGAACCAGCGGCGATCTCTGCCGCGTGAACCGGGGAGGAGGCCCTAGGAAGCGCCGCTGCGGCAGCATCGACATCGCTCTTGCCGATGAATCCGTCGCACTCGCCTACGCCCGCGGCGGTCTCGAGCCGATTGAAGGCCGCGGGGTTCCTCAGGAGGTACCGGCACGCTTCCCTGAGCTCTGCAGACAGCTCGGGATCCTTGAGCGCGGCCTCGAGGTCGCAGCGGCCGATGATGCCGTCCTTGCCTCCTACGCCGGTGGCGGTATCGAGCATGTCGAAGTTCTGCTTCACCTGCTCGACCGCGTTGGCCCACTTCTGCTCTGGGGTCTTGGCCTGCGCGGCGGAGGCATAGCCGGCTTGAGTGGCAGCCTCGAACCCACGCATGGCCAATGGGTTCAAGAAGCTGCCGAAGTCCATCAGGGACTCCACCCCGCCCCCCCCGGGCACGTTCCCAACGAGCTTCATGATGTCCTGGAGCCCTCCTCCGATGTCGCCGCTCTTGAAGCTGTCGGCCACACTGCTGATCGAAGACACGGTGGACTTCACTGCCTCCTGAACTCCCTCCACCGCCTGCTCGACCATCTTCAACGGGTTGAAGTCGATCATGGGCCCTCCTGTGGCGGCTCTGGTTGGGTCGTCCGCCCCGCCGTGGCTGGCTCCCTCGTCTGCAGCGACGATGCCACGAGGCTTCTCCAAGAGAAGTCGGGGGGTTGCGCCCGTTGCGGTGGGGCCCACCCCGTTCCCACCCACGACGTTCCGTCGCGACGTAGAACGCGTTGACGGGCTGAGAGCCCGGCCCCTAAATTCAGCCGCTGGGAAATGCAGCCGCCGACACGAGGAGCAGACCGATGGCGCGAGCAATGGGGCTCGACGTAGGCGACAAGACGGTGGGCCTGGCGCTGTCGGATGCTCTGGGCATCACGGCCCAGGGCCTGCCGACCGTTCAGCGCAAGAGCCTCGAAGCGGACCTCGACGCCATCATGGCCATCTGCCGCGAGAACGACGTCGAGCGGTTGGTCGTCGGGCTGCCGTTAAACATGGATGGCTCGGAAGGCCCGCGCGCCGAGATCTGCCGCCGATTCGGAGACCGGCTCTCCGAGCGCAGCGGCCTTCCTGTGGAGTACTGGGACGAGCGCCTCACCACGGCCCAGGCAGAGCGCGTGCTGCTCGAGGCCGACCTCTCACGCAGGAAGCGCAAGAAGGTCATCGACCGGCTGGCTGCCCAGGTCATCTTGCAGGCGTGGATGGACGCACGGTGTGCCCGAACCTTTTCGACCGATGAGGATCCGTGAAGAGAAGAATCGCCATCATCTCGCTCGCCCTCCTGGCTGCTCTCGGGCTCGTCGGGCTCGGAGTGGTGATGTGGTGGTATCGCTCGCTCGACGCTTATGCAGCGACTCCGTTCGGCTCAGCGGATCAGAAGGTCGTCGAGATCCCGGCAGGTGCACGGACGAAGGAGGTCGCGGCGCGTCTGGGAGCTGCAGGAGTCATCTCCGATCCCCTGCGCTTCGAATGGCTCGCGCGCCGGCTCAAGCGGGACAGGCAAGTGAAGTTCGGTGAATACGAGTTCTCCGGAGCCCAGGTCCCCGAGCAGATCCTGGAAGCTCTTGCCCTGGGGAAGGTCAAGCTCCACCATTGCACCATCCCCGAGGGCCTGCGCGCCGACGAGATCGCTCGCTTGCTAGAGGGCTGCCAGTGGGGCCGGGCCGCAGAGTATCTCGCCCTCGCTGGTGATGAGTCCTTTGCCCGCCAGCTCGGAATCGTGGGCGGTCATTCCCTCGAAGGCTATCTCTTCCCCGACACCTACTCCTTCCCCAAGGCTCCCAAACCAGAGGCGGTGCTCCGGAAGATGGTCGAAGGCTTCTTCGAGGCCTATGCCCGGGCCCAGGCAGGCCGCCGCCCCGAGGTGCTCCTCGACGTCCATCAGACCGCGACGCTGGCTTCCATCATCGAGAAGGAGACCGGTGCCGCGCAGGAGCGCGCTCACATCTCCTGCGTCTTCCATAACCGGCTCAGGAAGAAGATGCGGCTCGAGACCGACCCTACGGTGATCTACGCCAAGATCCTGCGCTTGGGCGCCTTCGACGGGAACATCCGGCGTGAGGACCTGCAGTACGCCCACCCCTACAACACCTACTCCGTGAAGGGCCTCCCTCCAGGCCCCATCGCCAATTCCGGAGCAGCGGCGATCGAAGCGGCCCTCGCCCCCCTCGACTGCCAGGACCTGTACTTCGTCGCCTGCGGCGCAGGCACTCACCAGTTCTGCCCCGACTACGACTGCCATCTCAGGCACGTCAATCGTTGCCAGCTCGGCAAGCCTTAGCAGCACTTATCGTGATGCTTCGCAGCCCATCCCTCACCCTCGGCGAGGCCGTCCCATGTCGTCCCTCAACCTCCAGCTCCTGGCCATCGGTCTGGTCGCCGGCTTCTCCGGGGGCATGTTCGGCATCGGGGGCGGGGCGATCATGGTCCCGGCCATGGTCCTGCTGATGGGCCTCGACCAAAAGCTCGCCACGGGGACCTCCATCGCCGCGCAGATCCTCCCTCTCGGGCTGCTCGGCGCCGCC
>JACRCT010000070.1 GCA_016218885.1 Deltaproteobacteria bacterium
CCCGGGAGCGTGGTCGGCATGTACAGCAGGTCGCCCTCGTAGAGCGGCGGCATGAACTCGGAGCCGAGCTGGAGGAAGGGGATGACGGTCACGGCGACGAGAAGGATGGCCGCGACGATGACGCTCTTGGGGTATCGCAGCACGAAGCGCGCGACCGGGTGGTAGGCGCGGATGAGCAGCCGGTTGAGCGGGTTCTTCTGCTCAGGGAGGATGCGCCCGCGGACCCAGTAGCCCATGAGGACCGGGACCAGCGTCACCGAGAGGATCGCCGCTGCGGCCATCGAGTAGGTCTTGGTGAAGGCGAGCGGCCGGAAGAGCCGGCCCTCCTGCCCCTGGAGCGTGAACACCGGTACGAAGGACACGGTGATCACCAGCAGCGAGTAGAAGAGCGACGGGCCGACCTCCCGCGCGGCCTCGAGAATGACCTGCCAGTGCGGCCGGCGCTCCGCCTCCGCCTTGAGCGCCTCGTGCTCGAGGTGCTTGTGGGCGTTCTCGATCATGATGATCGCCGCGTCGACCATCGCCCCGATGGCGATCGCGATCCCGCCCAGGGACATGATGTTGGCGCTGATGCCCTGCCAGTGCATCACCGCGAACGCCATCAGGATCGCTGTCGGGAGAGTGAAGATCGCCACCAGCGCGCTGCGCACGTGGAGCAGGAACAGGATGCTGACGAGCGCGACGATGAGGCACTCCTCGAGCAGCTTGCTGCGCAAGGTCTGGATGGCGCGCTCGATGAGGCCCGAGCGGTCATAGGCGACGGTGATCTTCACGTCCTCGGGAAGACCTTGTCGCAGCTCGGCGAGCTTCTGCTTCACCCCGCGGATGACCTCGAGCGCGTTTTGCCCGTAGCGCATCACGACGATGCCGGCGACGACCTCGCCCTCGCCGATGGCCTCGGTCAGCCCGCGACTCATCAGCGGCCCGAGCGCGACCTCGGCGACCTCGTGCAGGTAGACGGGGGTGCCGCTGCGCTCGTCGACCCCGAGGGCGATGGCCTTCAGGTCGTCCACGGACCGGATGTAGCCGAGGCCGCGGACCATGAACTCCTTCTCGCCCATCTCGAGGACCTCGCCGCCGACGTCGCTGTTCGAGCGGCGGATCGCCATCTCGACGTCCGTGAGCGGGAGGTGGAAGGCGAGCAGCTTCGCGGGATCGACCGTCACCTGGTACTGCCTCACGAAGCCGCCGATGCTCGCGACCTCGGCGACTCCGGGAACGCTCGCCAGCTGGTAGCGGAGGAACCAGTCCTGGAGCGAGCGGAGCTCGGCGAGCGAGCGATGGGGCGAGGTGACCGTGTACTCGAAGACCCAGCCCACTCCCGTGGCATCGGGGCCGAGCGTGGGCACGACATCCCTGGGCAGCCGCTTCTGGGCGTAGTTGAGGTACTCCAGGACGCGGCTGCGCGCCCAATAGAGGTCGGTGCCGTCCTTGAAGATGATGTAGACGAGCGAGTAGCCGAAGAACGAATACCCGCGCACCACGCTCGAGCCGGGGACCGAGACCATGGCGGTCGTCAAGGGGTAGGTGACCTGGTCCTCGACCGTGCGCGGCGACTGGCCCGGGTACTCCGTGTAGATGATGACCTGTACGTCGCTCAGGTCGGGGATCGCGTCGACGGGCGTGCGCAGCAGCGAGTACGCGCCCCAGCCGATCAGGAAGACCGTCGCGAGCAGGACGAGGACGCGGTTGCGGATGGATGCCTCGATGATCTTGCCGAGCATCCTCTCCTCCCTCGACGCCGCTCAATGCGGGTGCCCATGCTGCATCCCTGGCATCTCGCCCATTCCGGCGTCCGCCCCGGTGCCGCCGCTGCCGCCGACCGCCGGTGGGCCATGCGCTCCGTGGCCCATTCCGGGCATGGACGGCTCGGACATCGAGCTCAGGGCTGCGCGGAGATTGCTCTCCGAGTCGATGAGGAATTGCGAGGAGGTCACGAGCTTCTCGCCGGGGCGCAGGCCCTCGAGGATCTCGACCCTCCCGTCGGCGGCGACTCCCAGGCGCACCTCCCTGGGTTGGAAGAAGCCGCGCCCAAGCGCGACGATGACGACGGTGCGCTCGCCGGTGCGCAGGACCGCCTGCTCGGGGATCGCCACGCCTTCCACGGTCTCACGCGAGCGCAGCTCGACGTTGGCGTACATGTCCGGCCGCAGGAGCAGAGACCGGGACGGCTGCGCGACCTGGATGCGCACTCGCACGGTGCGCGCGTCCACGTCCACGACAGGCTGGATGAAGCTCACGCGGCCGCGGAAGGTTCGGCCTGGCAGGTACGAGAGCGCGACCTGCGCCTCGTCGCCGATACTGATCCAGGCCAGATCCTGCGGATAGACCTGGGCATAGACCCAGACGTCGCTCAAGTCGGCGATCTCGAAGAGCGGCATGCCCGGCTGCACCTGCGCACCCTCGACGGCCGCTCTCTCGAGGACCACGCCGTTTGCCGGCGAGCGGAGCGTGAGGGCCTTCTTCGGCCTCCCGCGGCGCTCGAGCGCGCGGATCTCGGAATCCGGGACGTCCCAATAGCGCAGGCGTCGGCGCGCGCTCTCGAGCAGGGCATCGGCCTGGGCGCGTGTCGCCTCTTGGCTGGCTGCGCCCAGCGACGTCTTGAAGCGCAGCGCGAGAAGGTACTCCTGCTGAGTGGAGACGAGCTCGGGGCTGTAGACATCGAGGAGCGGCTGGCCGCGCCGGACGGCCTGGCCGGTGAAGTTGACGTAGAGGCGATCGATCCACCCCGCGAATTTGAGGTTGATGCTGGCGAGCTTGCGCTCGTCGTAGCTCACGGTACCGACCGTGCGAACGACCCTGCGCAGCGCACTCCGCCGCACCTCCTCGATGCGCACCCCCGTGTTCTGGACCATCGTCGGATTGATGGCCACTCCCTTGGCATCCGGATCGCCCTCGCGAACGGGGGCCAGCTCGCGATCCGTGCCGGGCACCTTCCCCGGCGCGTCCGAGGTGATCCACGGCCGCTGCGGGTCGCGATAGAAGAGGACGCGGCCGCCTTCCGAGCCTTGAGCGGCCGGCTCGTCGGCATAGACGGGCACGTAGTCCATGCCCATCGGGTCCTTCATCGGGTGGTCCGACGTGACCTGGGGGTTCATCGGATTGCGGTAGTAGAGGACCTTGCGCGCCCCAGCCGGGGGCGGGCGCTCGCTCGAGTGGAATATCAGCCATCCGAGGAGAAGGCCGACGAGCAGGGCCGCGACCGACGCGAGAGCCACCCTTCTCATTCGACGTCCCCCCGGGTGGACCTTCTCGCCGTCATCACCCGCTCGGGCGACCGGCTCGACGCCTGGCAGCATGAAGGTTGGGCGTGCGCCCGCCAGAAGCATCTTCCAGGGAGGATGCCCGCCGATAGGAGACGACGAGCGGCATCGTCATCGGGGACGACGGGCGTCAACAGGCCACTTCCGGCCAATGTCCCCGTGGAGGTGACGCTCACGCCGCGCAAGGCGGGGGCGATCTGCTACGCGTGCGCCATGGACAAGATCGCAGGCGAGCTCATCGCCGGGTGGCTCGGAGGCACGGCCATGCGCGCCAGATTCCCCAGGACCCGTCGGAGCGACAGGCGAGGCGACGGATTTCGAGGGGCGTTGACCGTCGCCGCGGTCGTCTTGACCGCGATGACCATCCGCGCGCGAGCCGAAGCGCAGCAGGTGAGCTCGCCCCTGCCTGCGCTCCCCACGGATCCCGTCCTCGCCAAGCTCGTCGAGCAGAGCCTGGCCGCGCGGCCGGAGCTGGCGCAGGCGGAGGCCCTGGTCCGCGCCGACCGGGAGCGGGTTTCGCAAGAAGGCGCGTTCCCCGACCCGATGCTGCAGATCGGCATCCAGAACGACAGCTTCACCAGCATCCAGATCGGGGAGATGGAGACCAGCTTCTACTCGATCATGGCCTCGCAGTCCTTCCCTTGGCCCGGCAAGCGCGGGCTGCGCAGCGAGGTCGCCGAGCTGGTTGCCAGGCAGGGCGAAACGAACGTCGCCCGCTTGCGCCTCACCGCTGAGGCAGACGTCCGTCGCACCTATCTCGATCTTCTCCTCGCGCGCGACCGGCTCGCGCTGCTCGACCGGCTCGACGCGATCTGGAGCAAGTCCGAGGCGGTGGCCCGCGTGCGCTACGAGTCCGGCGAGGGGGCCCAGTCGGACGTGCTGCGCTCGCAGCTCGAGGTCAATCGCCTCAAGCAGCGCCGGTGGGCCCTGCAGGCGCAGGAGCGCGCCCTGGTGCAGGGCCTGAACCGATTGCGCGGCCATCGGCTGGATGAGCCCATCGCCACGACGGCGCACCTCGCCGACCTCGGCACGCCGACGAACCCCGATGCCCAGGCGGCCCTCGACAACGCTCTCGCGCGCAGCCCCGAGCTCGCAGCGGCGCGCCTGGGCGTCATCCAGTCGGAGAAGTCCCAGGCTCTGGCGCGCAAGAGCTACTTCGGAGACCTGGTTCTGAGCGCAGGCGTCATGCCGCGGGGCGGCTTGCCTCCGATGTGGCAGCTCAACCTCGGCAGCACCGTCCCGATCTTCGCGGGCAGCAAGCAGAGCCGCGCGGTGGCCGAGAGCGAGGCGCGCGCTGCCGCGGAGCAGAGGAACGCGGACGCCACCGGCCAGATCCTCGGGCTCCGCATCGAGGAGAGGCGCACGGTGCTCGCGGCGCTCCTGGACACGATCACGCTCTACCGCGAAGGGCTGCTCATACAGTCCGAAGCCACCGCCGACAGCACGCTCGCGCAGTACTCGGTGGGCAAGGTGTCGTTCGCATCCGTCCTCGAAGCCAACGCCGGCTTCGTCGCAGACGAGGACGGCTTCCTGCAGGCCATCGCCGACGCCCAGCGCCTGGCCATCGCCTTCCATGAGGTGAGCCTCGAGCCGACGGCAACAGCTTTGGTGGGGGCGATGGGCGCGCCGGGGATGCCTGGCGCCACGGGCAGGGGCATGGGCGAGGGACCGACCAGGAGCACGGGCGCCGGAGGCGCTCCCCCCGTGCAAGCAGCCGAGGGCGGCATGCGCTCGACCTCAGGCATGTGAGTGAGCGAGACGGCTCTGCTCAGGGCGCGAAGTAGGCCAGGGCGCGGAGGGCGGGCTGCTGCTCGGTCACCAAGAAGTCCTCGCCGCTGCGGATGAGCTCCCTCGGCTCGCCGAGCCCCACGGCCGCGGTCAGCGCCGCCTCCGGGAGCTCGGTCGCGGTCCACGCGACGAGGAGCCAGCCGCCCGGCGCCAGCACGTCCCGGCACGCCGCCACCAGCTTCGGCCAGTCCCTGGGCACCGTCGGTGCGGCGGCCGCGAGCGCCGGGCCTCCCTCGCCTCGAGGAAGAGGCCGAAGCTCCGGTGCGGCAGGAGCCCGACCTCGAACCGGAGCCTGTGCTCGACGACGACGCGCTGGCCGGCATCCGGGCCGCCCATCGCGAGGTGGCCGAGGCGACGCGTCGCCGCGGAAAACCGCAGTCGCACTCATCGAGTCCGTCGGGAGCTTCGAGCGCTACGGATGGTCGTACTCCACGATGCGGCCCGAGATGAGGTTGGGTGCGTTACAGCTGTATCCGAGGCCGACGGTGGGCGAGTGCTGGATCCCAGCCGTGGCATCGACGCTCAACGTCATGTTTTCGTAGCAGACGCGGATATGGTTGCTGGTCTCCAGGAGCACGACGCGGAAGAGACCGAGCGGCGAGGTCCCACCACAGCAATCCCGAGTATTGAACTCCACGACGAACCGGCGGTTGGGCGCTGTTCCCAGGGTCTGGTACTTGACGTACGCGTCAGGGCTGCGGGAGTCGAGGTCGTCCCAGTTGGCCGCGATGAAGTCGGTGGTGACGGAATAGCCCGGTGTACCGGGGATACACACGTTGTTGAGACCCAGGTAATCCGTTGGGAAGTAGACGAGGCCGTTCGATCCCACTGAAGCGGTGGTGTAGACGGTCCCGTAGAAATCGAACGGGAAACCGATGGGCAGGCCGGAGAGGTGATTGTCGTCCAAGAGCGCCAGGCTCGTCCCCGTAGCAGAGATGTCGTCGCAGAGAGAAGCGGTGGGGTTGGTGGCGCATCCCTGGTATCCGAAGCCATCGGTCCCGAAGGCGGCGCAGCCGGGGGGACCGACGCAGCTGAAGACGTCGTAGGAGCAGTCAGCGTTGCAGCCGAGGCTGCCCCCGACGAAGTTCAGGGAGACGCAGTCCTCGCCGACGAGGTCCGAGCCGTCGCACTCTTCACCGCTCAAGGCGTTCGCCAGGCCGTCACCGCACGCCGGCGGCGTGCAGTCTACGTCGCAGGTTGCGCTCACACCGCCCTCGTCGCAGAGCTCTCCAGCGTCGGTGTTGAGGTGCGAGTCGCCGCAGGAAGGCGCGGTGCAGTCGGCGTCGCAGGTCGCGGTGTCGCCGCCCCCATCGCACATTTCGCCGAAGGCGGTGTTGAGGTGCGAGTCGCCGC
>JACRCT010000813.1 GCA_016218885.1 Deltaproteobacteria bacterium
AGCGAGATCACCGTCGCCAGGAGCATCGGGGTGATCAGGTACTGGCCGTAGAAGAAGGCCATCAGGTCGGTCAGGAGCGGGGTCTGAAACTTGGAGAGCCAGACCGTGGGCTCCACGCCGAAGAGCGCCAGGTCCATGCGGTACAGGTCGTCGTCGATGCAGGACTGGCGCACCACTCCGGTGTAGGTCTCCAGGCTCTGGAAGAGGAAGTTGACCAGGATGATCGGGCCCCAGTCGCGCAGGATGCGGTAGGCGGCGGCGCGGAACTCGGTCCGCTCACCCGGCCGATCGAGGACGATGGCCGGCGCGCGCCAGAAGAAGCGGATGGCCACCAGCCCCAACCCGATGCCGGTGGAGATGAGGATGGGCCCCTCCTTCCACTTGAAGGAGGCGCCGAAGCTGGCGATGAGGATCACCAGCGTGGCGGTGAACATCAGGACCAGACCGAAGTCGGGACCGACGTAGGCCAGCAGCCGCCAGAGCCAGCTCCGCCTCTCGGGGACCGGCACTGCGACTGCGACATCCCCCGCGACCATCAGCTCTTTGGGCTCCGACATGGGCCCGCAAGAAAGGCCATTGTTCAGAGGCTGTCAATCGCAGGACGCTGGCGTTGCCACGCTCGAGGAGGCAAGTTGCACGCGTGGACCTCTCGAAAGCCAGGAGATGGGGCGGACCCGTGTTGCGCTGGGCAGCGGTCGCGGTGGTCGCGGCGGGGCTGGCCTGGTTTCTCCACGAGATGCGGTGGCAGGACCTGTCGGCCGCGCTACGCTCGGCCACGCTCTGGCCCTTGGCCCTGGTCGCCCTCCTGAGCTTCGTCAACCTGTTCTGCAAGGCGGCGTGCTGGCGCATCATGCTCGCGCCGCGGCATGGCCGCGTGGGGCTGCTGCGGCTGTTCCGCTACACCGTGGCGGCCTTCGCCACCTCGGCAGTCACCCCCGCCCGCGCCGGCGAGTTCCTGCGCGTGTGGATGCTCAAGAGCCGCGACAAGGTGCCCGCGGCGGAGTCGGTGGCGGTGGCGGCTGCCGAGAAGCTGCTGGACGGCCTCTCGATGCTGATCCTCGTGGCCCCGCTGCCCTGGCTCCTTCCCGAGCTGCCAACCTGGGTGAGCCGCTCGATCGCCGGGATGACCGCCATCGCGGTGGCGCTGCTGGCGGCCGCGTGGATAGCCAGCACCCGAGTCCGCTCCAAGGGGTTCTTCCCGCGCTTCGTCGCCGGTCTGGAGATGCTGCGCCGACCGGGCATCTTCGCCGGCTCGTTGCTGGTGCTGGTGGCGTCCTGGGTGGCCGACCTCGCCGAAGTCTGGCTCGTCCTCTGGGCCTTGGGGATCGACCTGCCACCCGCCGCCGGCCTGCTGGTGCTGCTCACCCTGAACATGGCCATCGCCGTGCCCTCCACCCCCGCGCAGGTGGGGACGTTGGAGCTGGGCGCGGTCGCCGGGTTGACGCTGCTCAAGGTGCCGGACGAGAAGGCGCTCGCGTTCGCGCTGCTCTACCACGGCATGCAGATCCTGCCGCTCATCCTGGTGGGCCTGCTGGACATCCGCTTCGTGCTCCAGATCCGGCGCGAAGCGGCCACCCAGCCGGAAGGCGCGGCGCCACCTCCGGTGTGAAATTCCGGGGCGGTGAGTATTCTCGGACGGGCTATCGTCCAAGGCCACGTGCACCTCGGAGGTCCCCGATGACGACGCGCATCAGGAAGGGCGGCCGGAGACTCCTCACCGTGACGCTGGTCTTGGTCCTCGCTCCCGCCGCCGCGCGCTCCGAGGAGGCGCTTCCCAAGGCCAAAGGGCTCCGTGAGGTCAATCTGGAGCCATCCTCGTTCCAGGTCGTCAAGCGTGACTCCGGCCCGGTCAACTACTACTCCGTGGTCGATGACCCGACCGGGGCCTACCTCCGCTCGGCCTACAAGCCCCCCTACGAGACTGCGGTGCTGGGATACGCCATCCCCGATGACCTGCGACGCAGGGTGGCGAAGATCCAGTGGAAGTGGCGGGCAATCACCTTGCCCAAGGGCGGCAACGAGTGCGCTGGCGGCAAGGGAGACTCCGCGGCGGTCGTCTACCTGACCTGGAAGCGAGGGTTGCGCTGGTACGTGCTCAAGTATGTCTGGAGCGCGACTGGGACCAAGGGCGCGATCTGCGACAAGAAGCGCAACCTCTTCCAGGCGCAGGAAACCATCATCGTCGAGAGCGGCGGGCCGCTGAACGAGTGGAAGACCATGGCCATCGATCCCGACGAGGAGTTCCGCAAGCACTTCGAGGACGGCGACCCCAAGGCGGACGTGCCTGACCTGGGCGGCGTGGGGCTCATGAGCGACGGCGACCAGACGCAGAGCGAGAGCTCGGCAGACTGGAGCGGGTTCGCGATCTCCTATCGATAGCCGGGACCTCACTGCTCCAGCGTGGAGACGTCTCCCTCGGGCAGGCCCTGGGCCCGGGCCTTGAGCACGCGGCGCATGATCTTGCCGGAGCGGGTCTTGGGCAGGGCCTCGACGAACTCGATGCGCTCAGGTTTCGCGATGGGCCCCATCTCGCGGGCCACGTGCGCTCCAAGCTCCTCCGCGAGCGCGGGCGAGGGCTGGTGTCCGGCACGCAGGAGCACGTAGGCCCAGATGGCGTGGCCCTTGATCTCGTGCGGCATGGCGATGGCGGCCGCCTCCCCGACCGCCGGGTGGCTCACCAGCGCGGACTCGATCTCCGCGGTGCCGAGCCGATACCCCGACACCTTGATGACGTCATCCACGCGGCCGATGATCCACAGGTAGCCGTCCTCGTCGATGCGTGCCGAGTCGCCGGTGAAGTACTTGCCGGGAAAGGTGGACCAGTACTGCTGCACGTACCGGTCCGGGTCGCGCCACACGCCGCGGAGCATCGCCGGCCAGGGCGTGGTGATGACGAGCTTGCCCTCCTCTCCAAGACGAACCGGAGTGCCGTCGTCGGCGAGCACCTCGGCGCGGATGCCCGGCAGGGGCCGCGTGGCCGACCCGGGCTTGAGGGGCATGGAGGGGACCGGCGAGACCATGAACATGCCCGTCTCGGTCTGCCACCAGGTGTCGATGATGGGACAGCGCCCGCCCCCGATGACCCGGTGGTACCAGCGCCACGCCTCGGGGTTGATGGGCTCTCCCACCGAGCCCAGCAGCCGCAGGCTGGAGAGGTCGTGGCGGTTGGCCCACGCCTCGCCGAAGCGCATCAGCCCGCGGATCGCCGTGGGCGCGGCGTAGAGCACGTTCACGCCATAGCGCTCCACGATTCGCCACCAGCGATCGGGATAGGGATGGGTCGGCGCGCCCTCGTAGATTACCGAGGTCATACCGTTGATGAGCGGCCCGTAGACGACGTAGCTGTGGCCGGTGATCCACCCGGGATCCGCCGCGCACCACCACCGGTCCTCGGGCCTCGGCTCGAAGGCATACTTGAGCGTCGCCGCCACCCCCACCAGGTATCCGCCATGGGTGTGCACGATGCCCTTGGGCCGACCGGTGGTCCCCGAGGTGTAGAGCAGGAAGAGCGGGTCCTCGGAGTCCATCTGCTCGGTCTCGCAGCGGCCGCCGCCGGCCCGGCCCAGCGGCAGGGTCATCAGCTCGTCGTAGAAGTAGTCGCGGCCGGTCTCCATGGCGACCTTCTGGCCGGTCCGGCGCACGACGATGACGTGCTCCACGGTCCCGGCCCGCTCCAGGGCGCGATCGGCGATCTCCTTGAGGGGAATCACCTTGCCGCGCAGGAAGCCGCCGTCGGCGGTCACCAGCACCCGCGACTCCGAGTCCTGGATGCGCTCGTTCAGGGCCTCCACCGAGAAGCCGCCGTAGACCACGGAATGGACCGCGCCGATCTTGGCGCAGGCGAGCATGGCGATGGGCAGCTCGAGGACCCGCGGCAGATAGAGGGTGACCCGGTCGCCCTTCCGGACGCCCATGCTGCGCAGCACGTGGGCGAACTGGCAGACCTCGCGGTCGAGCGCGTGGAAGGACATCGTGCGCACCGACCCGTCCTCGCCCTCCCAGATGTAGGCGAGCTTGTTGCGATGGGCGTTGGTGAGGTGCCGGTCGAGCGCGTTGGCGACGATGTTCGTCTTGCCCCCCACGAACCATTGGTAGAAGGGGGCGTTCGAGTCGTCCACCGTCCGCTCCCAGGGCCGGAACCACAGGTACTCCTTGGCCTCGCTCTCCCAGAACGCGGCCGGGTTGGCCGCCGCCTTCTCGCGCAACGCCTCGTACGACTGCTGCACCCAGCGCGTCGTCACCGACTCGTCGGGGGTCCACACCTCGGGGGTCTGAGATAACCGCTGAGCCATCGCCGCCTCCTGCCCCCTCGCAGCTCAAGGGGTGGGGCGAAAGGTGGGCATCACAGCGCTGGAGAGACGAGAACCCGATCGGGTCCCTTCGAGGGTGCTTCTCGACTCTGCGACGCTCGCTTTGCTAACCTGCGGCCCCGTGCATCTCCGACATCTCGTCCCCAACGCCGTTACGCTCGCGAACATCGTCTTTGGCTTCCTGAGCGTGGTCGCCTCGGCGGAGGGGCGCTACGAGCAGGCGTGCCTGTTCATCTTCTTCGCGGCTCTCTGCGACATGTCGGACGGCAAGATCGCCCGCCTGCTCAACGCGACCTCCAAGTTCGGGATGGAGCTCGACTCTCTCTCCGACGCGATCTCCTTCGGCCTCGCCCCCGGCGTCCTCGTCTACTTCTCCGTATTGCGCGACCTGGGCAACCCCGGCATGGCGATCGCCGTCCTCTACGCCCTCTGTGGCGTCCTGCGGTTGGCGCGCTTCAACGTGGACACCAAGGAGATCAGCAAGGTCACCTTCCTGGGCTGCCCCATCCCAGCCGCGGCGGGCTACATCGGCTCATTCGTCCTGGTGCGCGACAGCCTGCAGCCCTGGGTCGTTGCCCTGGGGACCACCTTCATCGCGTTCTCGATGGTCTCGACCATCAAGGTGCCCAAGTTCAGCAAGGGCGGCACCCCCAACTTCATGCTCTTGGTGTCCCTTCCTACGTTCGTCGCCCTGCTGGTGCGCCCCTCCTCGCTCACCTGGCACGTCTGGAACGGCTGGAACCTGGTGATGCTCGCCGCCAACTACGTGCTGCTCTACAAGCGCGGCTACCTCAAGCGCACGCCGCCCAGCTCCGTCCAGCCTGCTGCGTAAGCCTGGCCGCGCACTCGGCGCTGGACGAACTCCGCCAGTCGACTAATGTCTGCCCGGCCATGGGACGCCGCGCTCTCTCCAGGAAGATCAAGCGTGTTCCACCCTCGCCGGAGGCCGAAGCGCTCTACGTGCGCCTCTGGATCCAGGAGGAGCTGCACTTCCACCCCGAGCGGTTCCCCAAGCTGACCTCGCCAGAGCTGTTCGGAGACACCCGGCCGCTGGAGCTGGAGGTCGGCTGTGGAACGGGCGAGTACCTATGCGCCCTGGCCGCCGCTCGGCCCGACGTGAACTTCCTGGGAATCGACCCGGTGACCAAGGTCCTCTACTTCGCGGCCCGTCGGGCCGAGGAGCTCGGGCTGAAGAACCTGCGATTGCTGCGCTCCCCGATACAGGTGCTCTTCCCCCTGCTCGCACCGGACTCGCTCTCTGCGGTCTACGTCCACTTCCCGGACCCCTTCGTGCGCTCGCGCGGCCAGCACAAAGTGCTCAACGCGCTGTTCTTCGAAGCGATCCAGCGGGCCCTGGCACCTGGGAAGGTGCTGAACGTCGTATCCGACAAGGCCGAGCTCTTCGAGGAGGCGCTGCGGCTCGCCTTGCGCCAGGCGGGCCTCGAGCGCACGCACACCGAGCGCCATCTCGTCGGCTTCGAGCCCGAGGTCAAATCCCGCTACCAGCTCAAGTGGGAGCGCTACGAGCTCCCGGCGCTGCGCTTCGAGATGCGCAAGGTTCCCCTGCTATCCAAGGTCGGCTCTTGACCGGGCGCGACGATGCGTCGGCCTTGCCAGCCAGCGGTCGGGGCCCCCATCATGCCGGCTTTCCAGCACTGGAGAATGTCAATGAGACCGAACCTGTTGGGCCTCGCCCCTCTCGCCGCCGCCGCGGCTTTCTGGACGTTGGGCGTCGCAAGCGCCGCCGAGCCGGCCCCGAACGAGCCCGCAGTGGCGCCCGCCACTGCTCCCGCCGCAGCCCCTGAGCAGCCCAAGGCCGAGCCCGCGCCGAAGGCTGATGCCAGCTCGCCCGTGGGCCGCTGGAAGACCTGGGACGACAACACCGGAAAGGCCAAGTCGATAATCACGATCTACGAGGAGAGCGGGAGGATCTTCGGGAAGATCGAGAAGCTGCTCGACCCCGAGCCCGGCAACCCCGACCCCAAGTGCGACAAGTGCGACGGCGACCTCAAGGACAAGCCGATCAACGGCATGCGCGTCCTGTGGGACCTGAAGAAGGACGGCGACGAGTGGTCGGGCGGCAAGGTGCTCGACCCTGAGAACGGCAAGTCCTACAAGTGCTACATCGCCGTGGTCGAGGCCGGGAAGAAGCTCAAGGTCCGCGGCTATGTCGGCTTCTCCCTGCTCGGCCGGACCCAGTACTGGACGAGGGAGTAGCAGGCTTTCAATCGGGGCGAGCCGGCCCGGCTCGCAGGCCCGCCCCACCAGCAGCCGACAGTTGACAGCGGGGACCATTCGAAGCGACAGGAAGGGCCCCGCTCCCCTCGACTGTTTTCTTCGTCGACCGACGCGAGAGCAGTGCCCTGCTCCTTCAAGACCTTCCAGACGTCCCAGCCTCCTTGGAGCCTCCATGACCCCCGAACCGAACGTCCCCAAGCCCGCCGAGAAGGCCGGCGAGGCGCCGTCCCTCAACTTCATCCGCGCGATCATCGAAGAGGACCTCAAGAGCGGGAAGAGCGGCGGCCAGGTGGTCACCCGGTTCCCGCCCGAGCCCAACGGCTACCTGCACATCGGCCACGCCAAATCCATCTGCCTCAACTTCGGCCTGGCGCGCGACTACAAGGGTCGCTGCCACCTGCGCTTCGACGACACCAACCCCGAGAAGGAGGAGATGGAGTACATCGAGTCGATCATGCGCGACGTGCGCTGGCTCGGCTTCGACTGGAACGAGCACCTCTACTACGCCTCCGACTACTTCGAGCAGCTCTTCGAGTGGGCCCAGGCGCTCATCAAGAAGGGCCTGGCCTACGTCGACGACCAGACCGCCGAGCAGATCTCCGCCAACCGCGGCACGCTCACCGAGCCGGGCAAGGAGAGCCCCTTCCGCAACCGCAGCGCCCAGGAGAACCTCGAGCTCTTCGAGCGCATGCGCAAGGGCGAGTTCCCCGACGGCTCCAAGGTGCTGCGCGCCAAGATCGACATGGCCTCGGCCAACGTGAACTTCCGCGACCCGGTGATGTACCGCATCCGCCGCGAGGAGCACCCGCGCACCGGCAACAAGTGGTGCATCTACCCCATCTACGACTGGGCCCACGGGCAGTCGGACGCCATCGAAAAGATCACCCACTCCATCTGCACCCTGGAGTTCGAGAACCACCGCCCGCTCTACGACTGGTACATCGAGAACGTGGGCATCCCCCACCACCCGCAGCAGATCGAGTTCGCCCGGCTCAACCTGACCTATACGGTGATGAGCAAGCGCAAGCTCCTGCAGCTGGTGCAGGACAAGGACGTCAAGGGCTGGGACGACCCGCGCATGCCCACCCTCGCCGGCATCCGCCGCCGCGGCTTCACCCCCGAGTCCATCCGCGCCTTCGCCGAGCGCATCGGGGTGTCCAAGCGCGAGAGCACGGTGGACGTGACCCTCTTGGAGAACGCCATCCGCGACGACCTGAACCCCAAGGCGCCGCGCGTGATGTGCGTGCTCAAGCCCTTGAAGGTGGTCATCGAGAACCTGCCCGAGGGCCAGGAGGAGCTGCTCGACTGCCCCTACCACCAGGAGAAGCCCGAGCTGGGCACGCGCAAGGTGCCCTTCACCCGCGAGATCTACGTCGAGCGCGACGACTTCATGGAGGACCCGCCGAAGAAGTTCTTCCGGCTCGGCCCCGGGCGCGAGGTTCGCCTGCGCTGGGGGTACTTCCTCAAGTGCGAGAGGGTGATCAAGGACGAGAAGGGCGAGGTGGTGGAGCTGCGCTGCTCCTACGACCCCACGACCAAGGGCGGCAACGCGCCCGACGGCCGCAAGGTGAAGGGCACCATCCACTGGGTCTCCGCCAAGCACGCCCTCCCCGTCGAGGTGCGGCTCTACGACCGCCTCTTCAACGTCGAGAACCCCGCCTCCGCCAAGGTTCGGGACTGGAAGGCGGACCTCAACCCCAAGTCGCTGGAGATCCTCCAGGGCGCCATGGCCGAGCCCAGCCTGGCCAATGCCGACCCGGAGATGCGGGTGCAGTTCGAGCGCACCGGGTCCTTCCGGGCCGACCCCATCGACTCCAAGCCCGGAGCCCCGGTCTTCAACCGCATCGTCTCGCTCAGGGACACCTGGGCGAAGATGAAGGACCGCGAGGACTGAGAGGTGATGTGCGTGCTCAAGCCCTGGGTCACTCGAAGGGATTGAGCAGAGGGACTCCAGTGCGCGCCACATCCACCGTGTTGCGCGTCACCAGAGTCAGCCCATGCGCCTTGGCCGTGGCGGCCATCAACCCGTCGATGACGGGAAGCGGGTCAGGGACGTTCAGCCGACCCCACTCTTCGGCGATCTCAGCGGTGATGGGCAGTAGCCGATCTGCATAGTCGG
>JACRCT010000814.1 GCA_016218885.1 Deltaproteobacteria bacterium
CCGCTGCGCGGGATGTCGCCACCGTTGGGGGTCATGTTGTCGAAGTAGTACTCATTCAGGACCATGCCGTTCTGCTCGAACGGGAGGCGGCGTACGAGCTCGGCGAAGATCGGGGTCTCGGTCTGGCCCTTGGCCATCATCTCCCCGACCTGCTCACGAAGGAGGTTGGTGTTCTTGACGTAGCCCTCGTAGAGCTTGAAGTGCTGATCGAGCTGGGTCTCCGAGAGACCCTTGAGGCCCTTGAGGTGGGTGAACTCGCGAACCTTGTAGCTGCGCTCCATGTCGTCCTCCCGTGGGGCCACGCGGGCCCCTGTGGTCCTGCGGATCTGCTTCACGACGGCGGCTAGAGGTACTGGCGACCAGCCGGCCGCGCAACTGTCTGCCTGCGATGGTGCTCGCTGGTTGTCCGCTTCCCCGCTGAGTGGTCTTCCCGACGAGGGCTTGGCCAGGCGGCTTGTCTCGCCCCTTCAGATGCCGCCCGCTCCTCTGCGTTGCTCCCGGACGGGGGAGCTTCACGCCCTGGCGAGGTTGCCGGGTTCAGGCGAGGTTGCCCAGGTTTTGGGGCGAAAGTGCGGTGATCGCCTTCTTGGTTGGTGGGCAGTTGGAACGAGCTCGTGCGCCCGTGGCGATGACCGGTTGCGTGGGATAGGTGAGGTCCGTGGGCTCTCGGTGCCGCTTGCCGAG
Organism: Deltaproteobacteria bacterium; assembly: GCA_016218885.1. GTDB lineage: Bacteria > Myxococcota > Myxococcia > Myxococcales > UBA5297 > JACRCT01. The sequence continues at coordinate 685 of JACRCT010000814.1, forward strand.
GGCAGGCTGGGGGTGGATGCAATGCCGGAGAAGAAGACGCTGGAGCGAGCCCGCCGCGCCCGCGCCGAGGGCAAGGCCCCTACGACCCAGGCAGGCGAGTTCGTGCGCGAGGAGATGGAGCACGTCAAGGAGGGCAAGCACGGGGTGAAGAGCCCCAAACAGGCCGTCGCCATCGGCCTATCCAAGGCGCGGCGCGCGGGCGTCGAGCTGCCACCACCCGAGAGCGGACGCCTCCAAGCCAAGACCCAGCGCTCGGCCCAGAGCGCCTATCGCGCCGGCCAGAAGTCGGGGCCGCTCAAGAACAAGAAGAGGGGCGGAGCCGGCAGCAAGGCCAAGGGAAAGGGAAATACCAGGAGAAAGCGCAGCAAGAGGTAGCGCGAGCTCCTTGGGCTTGTCGACAGACCCAAAGAGAAAGGCGCCGTCGAGTCTCCTCGGCGGCGCCTGGCCATAAGGCGGGAAGGCGCGAGAGAGACCTAGTAGCCGTTGCGGCCGATGCCCCGATACTCGCTGGTGGCAGTGCGCAGGTTCCTCACGCAACCATCTCCACAGTTCCTGCACTCGTAGCTCCACAGCGAGCCCCAGCTGTCGCCGGATTCATAGATGAAGATGTGCCCCGAGCCGTTGATGTTGTAGACCATGGCGTCTGCCTTCTCCATGGAGTCCCGTGCCACGGAGTGCCAGCTGGTGGTCTGGTGGGCGAAGTTGTAGGTGCTGTAGGGGTGGTTGTCGACGGTGAGGTCGGAGTTGTTGCTGCCTACCTGCCACACCTTGCCGGCCATGCCGGAGCAGTCGGCGCCGTAGCTTCCGCTGTGGCTGCAGCTGGGGCAGCTGCCCGAGCAGGACCCAGCGTTCGAGGAGCTCGGGCCCTCTGGCTTGAAGCGGGCGTGGCCCCACCAGTAGGAGAAGCCCACCGTCGCCTTGGCCCGGTTGATGGCAGCTTCACGCGAGTTGCTCTCCGGGTCGGTGCTCGTGGAAGGAGAGCTCACGAGCTTGTAGTAGGTGCCGTGGCTGTAGCCCACCGTTCCGCTGTACTTCACCTTGTAGAAGCCATTGGTCGGGGTCGTGTTTTCGACCGTGGTCACCTTCGCGCCGTTGGGGACCACGAGCAGGATCGAGTAGCCGGTGGAGGCGCCGGTGCGGAGGTTCACATTGGTCGTGGCCTGAAGGGTGCTGCCCACCGGGACGCTGCTCGAGAGCTCGCTGTCCACCGCCGTCGCCTCGTCAGCGCCGGTGATTGATTCGCTCTCCACCATGCCCGTGCCGCCACACGCGGCCAGCGTCATCAGCGCAGCGGCGAGAAGCAGAGAGCGGTGCGTCATGGCTTCCTCCCGGAATAGGTTCACCACCCTAAGCCAATGTCGTGCCATCTGACTATTATCATTAATTCCAATGACTTAGCGTCATGCATGTAAAGGCAGATAGCATTGAGGTTGTCGCCAATTCAGGCAGGACTCGGCCGCGCTGTGTGAAGTTCGGACGATCGACCTCCTTGGCCACGAAAACGCGAATAGGGCAGGATTCGCTCCATCGCCGCCATGAGCTCGACCCACAAGTCTCGGTCCGTCGCTGTCGTCGCCGTGATGGCCTTGGCGATCGCCCTGGTCGTGTATCACCTGCTTGGGGAGTCTTCCTTGTCGCCCAGCGCGACGAGCCGACCCGATCCGTCGCTCGAGGCTGGTCCAGCATCTCCTGGCCTTCGCTCGGGCCCCCGAATGACCAGCGCTGGCGGTTCTGTCCGGCCGGACGGCGGCGATTCGGCAGAGGCGGCGTCTGCAGGACGCGCCGGTGGGCTCTTGGCCGAGTGGGGCTCGGGGCCGGGTCAGGTCGCGCGCGATATCCCGAAGGAAGGCAACCCTGAAGCGCCCATGAGCTTTTCGGCCGGCCCCGGGGGTGTCACGGTGCTCGATCAGGTCAACGGCCGCCTCGTGCGTTTCGGACCCGATGGCCGTCCCCTCGAGCCCATCCCCGTCACCCAGCAGGCGCCGCAGGACGTCCTGGTCACGGCCGACGGCACGACTCTCGTGATGGATAGGCTGCGGGACAAGTCCGTGGCGGTGCTCAAGGATGGCCGTGTCATCAACGACCTTCCGCTGGAGGGAAGGGGTATCGAGGAAGGCGGGGCAGTCACGGGCGTGTTCGTCGATGGCAAGGACGTCTATGTCGAGCGCGAGCACGGCTCGCTGGTCAGGATCGGCGACACCGATGGCCAGGCGGATCCCGAGCGGCCCGAGATCCCCGGGCGCCCTTCGCGAGACGGCAAGAGCTACCTCCTCGCCGGAATCGTCGACCCCTCGGCGGGACGCGCCTTCGTCAACTCGGTAGACAAGGCCACGCGCGAGCACCGCTTCACCCGCGAGCTGCGATTGGGGCTGCCCATCCTCGCGCTGGTGCTCCTCGACTCCGACCTCTCCGGAACGATCTACCTGGGCGCGCTGTTGCAGCGCGGCGAGAATTCGAGCCCGCTGGTGCGCGTGGTCTGCCTGGCCCCCGCGGAGGGCACCCCCACCGGCACCGCCGATCTGAGCGCCAACACGGGCCCGGAGGAGACCTTCCGAGACCTCGTCGTCCTGGACGGCGGCGGCGTGCTCTACGCTCAGCGCGGGGAGCGCGGCGTCTCCTACGTCACTGCCCATTGCCAGTAGCGGTGGGGCGCCTAGGTCCCCGAATCCTTGCTGCGCTTCGCCGCGTCCGCCACCGCCTCGGGGCTGGGAATGTCCCCGGAGGCGACCCTCCCGCGGAAGAGCAGCGTCGAGCCGACGATCGCCACGGGGACGAAGAAGAAGTTGAGCAGCGGAACCCACAGCATCAGCGCTACCGCCGCCCCGAAGCCCAGGCACACTCCGGTGCGTCGCTTGAGCGCCGCCGCCTCGTGGGAAAACGGATACAGGTGTCGCGCCATCGGCACGTCGAGGTAGGCCGCGGTCGCCCACAGCGCCGTCCAGAGCCAGCTCAGCACCGTCCAGAGCGGTCCTCCCACGCCCGGGATGAGCAGCAAGAGGAGCAGGACCGCCTGGCCAAGCAACAGCACGAAGAGCCGGAGGAGGGCGTTGACCACCGCGCGCGTGGTCTCGCGCAGCGTGCGGCCCAGCCCGCCTTCGCTGGATGCCTCGTAGCCGAGAAGACGCTCGGTGGCGACCGAGATGGGGTCCATCAACGGCGCGGCCAGCATCATGGGCAACGTGACGGCGCCGGCGACGAAGAGCAGCAGGAAGGAGAGCACCTCGAGCAGCGTGAAGAGCGAGCGTGCCCACCAGGTGTCGGGCGGCGTCCAGGCCCACTGCAGCGCAGCCGGGACTGCGTGCCAGAGGCCCACCGCGAGGCCGATGAGCGTCAGGGCGGTGATCGCGGCGACGGCCGAAGTCAGGCGGGCGAGGCGCGGCGTGGAGAAGACCAGCCCGAGGCCGCGCAGCCCAATGGTGAAGCCTCGCAGCGGGTCGAGCAGGCCGGAGCGTTTCAGGTCGGGAGCGCGCAGGGGAGCTGGGGCGGACACGGGGGCCATGGTAGCAGAGCCGCCCGCGGGCCATGGCTCCGCCAGCTCACTCCGGCGACGCCCCCATCCCCTCGCCGCGCTCCACCGGCACGCTGCGGACGCTGGCGGCGGCGCGCTCGAGGCGGGGCGCGGGCTTCATCAGCGGCGTGACGCTCTCTCGCAGCGCCTCGATCTCGCGCTGGAAGTCGGCGACGAAGGTCTCGGGGTCGGGCAGGAGCCGGGCGTCGGAGGCGACACCCACGCGGATCTCTCCGGCGTAGCTGAAGATCGAGATCCCCAGTCCCAGCCCCGCTGGCTGTGGGACCCAGAAGACGAGGTCCTGGATGCGCTTGCCGGCCAGGAAGCGCGGCTGCTTCGGGCCCGGGACGTTGGTGAGCACCAGCGTCGCCTTGCGCGCGAAGAGCGACATCACCGCCTTCTCGAAGGTCCAGCCGCCCGCCCCCATGGCGCGCAACACGCCCAGCACCACGCCCGCTTCCGGCGAGCGCTTGAGCTCGGTCATGCGGTGCTTGAGCTCCCAGAGCCGGTGCGCGGGCTCGGGGATCTGCACTGGCAGCGGGAGGAAGAGCAGCCCGAAGCGGTTGCCGAGCCCGTTCTGCTCCTCGGGGCGACGCAGGTCGACGGGAACCACGGCGCGGATCTCCGAGTCGTAGATCGCCCTGTCGCAGCGGCGCGCGAGCTGCTGGCGCAGAGCCCCGGCGATCGCCGAGACGAGCACGTCGTTGACCGTGCCGCCCACCGCTTGGCCTATCGCCTTGACCTCGCGCAGCGGGATGGGCGCGGACCACGCGGCATACTTGGCAACTCCGCACTCGCCCTTGAGCGCGCTGCGGGGATCGGCAGGCAGGATCGCCAGCTTGGCCAGCGCACGCGCCGCAGAGGCTCCGCACCGCAGAGACCAGCCCGGATCGCGCAGCAGGCTCCGGCCGCCCTCGACGATCACCCCACCCAGCTTGAGCGCCCGCTTCAGGCTCGAGCGGCGGGGGCGGCGCGCTGGAGCAGGGCCCTCGACCGGCAGCGAGGTGACGGTGGCGGCGGTGGCCTCCTCGTCGGTCAAGGACAGCAGGACCTTGGCCAGCGCGATGCCGTCCGCGATGCAGTGGTGCAGCCGGCAGATGATGGCGCTGCCGCCCTGCACATTGTCGATGAGGTGCATCTGCCAGAGCGGGCGGGTGGCCTCAAGCGGGACGCTCATCAGGTCGCCGAGGAGCCGCTGCAGCTCGAACTCGTCGCCGTGCCGCAGGCGGGAGCGGATGAGGTGGGCGTCGAGGTTGAAGAAGGGGTCGAACACCCAGCGCGGAAGGCCCAGCCTGCCCTTGGGTTCGGCCAACCGCTGGCGGAAGCGCTCGAAGCGGAGCAGGCGGTGCTCGACCGTGGAGCGGACCCGCTCGAAGTCGAGGGGCTCGGCGAAGCGCAGCAGGGCGGTGATGGTGATGAGATTGGTGGGCCGCTCCATCCGCAGCCAGGCGCAGTCGACGGTGGACATCGGCTCCGAGCGGTTCCAGTTCTCGTTCTTCATAAGTGTGGGCCCCTCACTCGCTGGCAGGACACGGGGGCCAGCGCCCGGCCGCCCCTCGCGCGCCGCCCGTACGGCGCGCGCTGTCGACGACAGGGCCAATCTAGGCTTCGCTGCCAGGCCGACCGATCTCGCAGTTCGCGGAATCAGCCGGGCTTTCGGGTAGACGACAGCGACGAGACTCTGCTCGCCACATCACACTCGCTGCCGCCGGGGCGCGCGGCGAGGTAGTGTGCGCTCCGCGATGCGCTCCGCGACCCCTGAAGGATTCGAAGGCCACTGCCTGCGATGCCTGCTGCGGCAGGAGGTGTGCCTTTGCGACCGCCTCCCGCGGGTCGAGACCGCGGTGCGCTTCGTGATCGTGCGGCACATCGTCGAGCGGCTGCGGACCTCGAACACCGGCCGCCTCGCGGCGCTGGCGCTCCCCAACTCGGAGATCCTCGAGTACGGCGACCTCGAGCCGCTGGACGAGTCGCGGCTCTCCGGCCCCGATACCTGGCTGCTCTATCCAGTGCCATCGGCAGCGGCGGCGCCCCAGGCCTCGCCTCCCAAGCGGCTCATCGTGCTCGATGGCACTTGGCGGCAGTCGCGCAAGATGTTCGCCCGGCTGGACCCCTTGCGCGGCATGCCTTGCCTCGCGCTCTCGCCCGGCGACCCCTCCCTGGTGCGGCTGCGCCGCCCGCCGCGCGAGGACGGCATGTCCACCCTCGAGGCGATCGCGACGGCCGTCGCGCACCTGGAGGGCGAGGAGAAAGCGCGCAAGCTGCTCGAACTCCACGACGCTCACGTGCAGGCGGTCGTGACCCTGCGCGGGTATCTTCCAAGCTAGCCGTAAGTGGTGAGTCGTAAGTCGTAAGCCCTGTCGCGCTCAGCGCGCCGTGCAGCCGGCCCCCTCTTCGTAGCTCGCCACCACGGTGCGCAGCCCCATCGCCGTGGCCGAGACCTCCCGTCTTGATACATCGATGCGCACCCGGACCCAGCCGAACCGCTGGAGCTCGAGCTCCTTTCGGCACGCCGCCTCGTCGAGCTGCATCACATAGCGGCAGGAGCACACGAGCTTGGCTGCCATGGCTGCGGAGATCTCGCTGCCTCTCCAGGCGAAGAGGGCGGAGTAGCTCAGTCCGGCGAAGAGGAGCAGGAGCGCCGCGGGGAGGATCCACCGCTTGGCGCGACTGGGCTTCGCTTGGGCCATGGTGGTTCGGCAAAGTACCATCGTCGCGTGCTTCCTGCCTTTGCGCCGCTCGTCGCCAGCCTGTGGGCCGCCGCGGCCCCGCTCGTGCCGCTCCCAGCACAGTCGCCGGAGGTCCCCTGGCCCACTCGTGAGTGGCCGATGGCGCTGCTGGAAGGCGACTCGAATCCACGCATGGTCAAGGCTCTGGAGCAGGCCTTTGCAGAGCCTTGCCTCGAGCGACCGGTGCTGACCCGGGCGGTGGTGGTGGTGCACCGCGGCCGCATCGTCGCCGAGCGCTATGCCACAGGCTTTGGGGCCACTCAGCGCATGCCGGGGTGGTCGATGACCAAGAGCATCTTCAACGCTCTGATCGGGGTTCTGGTGGGCGAGGGAAAGCTCGTCGTCGATGAGCCCGCCGACGTGCCCGAATGGTCCAAGCCCGGGGATCGGCGCGGCACGATCACCCTCGATCACCTCCTGCGGATGAGCAGCGGTCTGGACTGGTCGGAGGACTACTACGACCCGATCCGTTCGGACGTGCTGGCGATGCTCCTCGGCCCGGGGCGGCAGGACATGGCGCGCTTCTCGGCAGACCGCGACCTGGCCCACGAGCCCGGCACGTTCTGGTCCTACTCCAGCGGGAGCTCCAACGTCCTCTCGGGAATCGTGCGCCGGGCCACCGGGGACCGATACGTGAGCTTCCCTTCCGAGGCGCTCTTCGAGCCACTGGGGATGAACAGCGTCGTGCTCGAGAAGGACGGCGCCGGCACCTTCGTCGCCTCCTCGTACTCGTATGCAACGGCGCGGGACTTCGCTCGCCTCGGGCTCCTGTTCTTGCGCGACGGAGTCTGGGAGGGCCGGCGACTCCTCCCGACCGGTTGGGTGGACTATTCCCGCACCCCCGCGCCCGCCTCTCTGGATGGGGGCTACGGAGCGGCGCTCTGGCTGAATGCCGGTCGCCCTGGCAAGCCCCTGCCATGGCCGGGCGTTCCGGTCGATGCATTCGCTGCAACGGGCAAGGACGGGCAACTCGTCGCCATCGTCCCTTCGCTCGACCTCGTCGTCGTGCGGCTGGGAATGTCTCCCGAAGACGGACGCTGGGATCGCGGCCGCTTCCTGGCGTCGATCGTCCAAGCGTTCGGGCCCTGAGGTCGGGGGCGCGGCGGAACGCTCCTCGCGCTTCGCCGTACCTGGCACCGCGTGCTCCCTCCTGGCGCCAAGCGGCCGGATCCCTTGACGATTGCCTGGCTGCCGCCCGTGCGCTGCTGCGTATCCCCGCATGGTCGGCAGACCACTGGCCGCGCGAGGGCTCGGCCTGCCGGCGACCAGTTCCCGCGCTCAGCCCTTGTCTCGAGCATCCAAGTCTTGAGGAGGCGGGCGATGGACGTGCTGCTTACCGGAGCGACCGGGTTCGTGGGCAAGGCCCTGGTGTTGCGGCTGCTGGGAGCCGGACATCGGGTGGCGGCGCTGGTGCGCTCCAAGGAGAAGGCTCGCGCAACGCTCGGCCCGGACGTGGAGCTGGTCGCGCGCGATGATCTGGCGCCGGCGGTCGACCGGTCAGAGGGAATCATCAACCTTGCCGGCGAGCCAGTGCTGCCTCGGCGCTGGACCCAGCCGCGCAAGCGCGCCCTCGTCACCAGCAGGGTGGGCACCACGCAGGCGCTGGTCGAGGCGATGCGCATCGCTACCAGCAAGAGAAGGGTCCTGCTCTCGGCGAGCGCCGTCGGGTATTACGGCGACCGCGGCGAGGTCCCCGTCGATGAGTCGAGTCCCCCGGGTAGCGGCTTCCTCGCGGGGCTCTGCTTCGATTGGGAGGCGGCGGCCCGCGCGGCGGAGCTCGTGGAAGGCGTCCGGGTGGCGACCTTCCGGATAGGGGTCGTCCTGGGCCCGGAAGGGGGGGCGCTGGCCCCGATGCTGCCGCTCTTCCGGCTGGGCCTGGGGGGGCGCTACGGGTCCGGCAGGCAGAGGGTCTCGTGGATTCACCAGCGCGACCTCGTGGAGATCCTCGTCACCGCGCTGGGGGATGGGCGCTGGACCGGCCCCATCAACGCCGTCGCGCCACATCCCGCAACGGGGACGGCATTCGCCAGAGAGATCGGCAGGACGCTCGGACGTCCCTCGTGGCTGCCGGTGCCTTCACGGGTGCTTGGGCTCATGCTCGGAGAAGCGGCCCAGGTGCTCTCGACCGGCCAGAAGGTCCTGCCACGCCGGCTGACCGAGCTCGGGTACGAGTTCCGTTTCCCCACGCTCGAGAGTGCGCTCGCCGATGCGCTCGAGGGAGACCTGCCGCACGTGGGCCTGGCGCCGGCCCCGCCGCAGGACTCCCGCTACCTGGCCGAAAGCCCTGCACGGTATCTGCTCGAGCAGCTCACGGAGATCGACGCGCCGCTGAGCGAGGTCTGGGACTTCTTCTGCAAGCCGGAGAACCTGGGCCTGCTCACCCCGCCGGCGATGGCGATGCGCATCCGCGGTTCCGTGCCGCCGGTGACCGCGGCGGCGACGAGCGTCGACTACGACCTCCGGGTCGCGGGAGTGCCCGTGAGGTGGCGCTCGGTGATCGAGCGCTGGGAGCCCGAAGAGGCCTTCGTGGACGTCCAGGAGCGGGGCCCGTACCGCAGCTGGTGGCACGAGCACCGCTTCCGCGAACAAGACGGTCGCACGGTCATGGAGGATCGCGTCTGGTACACTCCGCCGCTCGCGCTCCTCAGCCAGCCCATGGTGGTCAAGCCAGCCCTGCAGCGGATCTTCGCATTTCGTTCGTTCGCGATTCGCTTGAGGTTCACCGGCCGGCTCGGAGGCGAGGTGAGAAGACGGCCGCCAGGGGTCGACGAGCAGCCCTCGGTCGAGAGCTGACGAACCTTCGCACAGGCGCTTAGTAGAAACGCGAACGCCCTCCGTCAGGGAGGGCGTTCAGATTGGGATGACGGTTGCCTTATTCCTCGCGGACTCGGCAGGGCCGCAGCAGCCAGACCTTCTCCTCCTGAGTGAAGCGGCCGACGTCCTCGTGGCGCACAATCGCCGTCTCCCTGGACGCCTGGGCGCAATAGACCGTGCCGTCCTTCTCGAAGTCGTTGTCGATCACGACCCGGCAATGCCCGCC
>JACRCT010000071.1 GCA_016218885.1 Deltaproteobacteria bacterium
GAGCGTTCCCTTCCTTCCCCGCCCGCCCAAGGTCATCGAGCAAAGGTGCCGCTGCCGCGCGCAGGACAGCGCGCGGCAGTCTGGAGGTTGGGCTGCCGCATGCCGGGCATGCGACAGGTGGCCGGAAAGCCTCCACGCGAAGCCCCCTCCTTACTTCGCGGCCGCCTGGATGTCCTCTTGCCAGCGGGCTGCGTAGTCGCCCCACAGCTCGATTCGCGCGAGATCGGAGGCGCGCTTGAGCTCGGCGGTGGCGGCTTCTCCGTCGCCGTTCTCGCGCAAAGCCTGCGCGTAGAAGAGGTGGTTGAGCGGGTGCGAGGGGTAGTTGTCTACCGCGGTCTTGAGCAGCTCGAGCGCGGCGTCCAGGTCGCCGGGGCCGGCCGGCCACGGTGGAGCCTTCAGGTAGAGCATGCCCAGCGCGCGCAGGGGTCCTCCCAGGTCGAGGTCCGGGGCCCCCTGCGCGGTCTTGAGCGCCGCGACCTCCACGGGAAGCAGAGGCATCGCTGCGTAGCCGCGCTGGTAGATCACCATCCCCAGGTTGAGGGCCATCCAATAGGCGGCCCGTGCATCGCGGTCCGGGGCTCCCACCGAGCGGGCCGCTTCGAGGCCGACCTGGGCGACCGCCTCCAGCATAGCGGGGTCCTTCTCGACCTCCGCCTTGACCGCCGCGCAGTGAGCCAGCGCCAGGGCGGCGCCGACATGGTGGGGGCTGGCCTCGTAGGCCCGTCTGGCGAGGACGAAGCCCAGCTCCTTCTGGTCGGGCCGCGTCAGGTGCGCACAGAGGCGCTCGGCTGCCGCAGCCAGGCCGGTCGCGTCCTTGCCGAGCAGGGTAGGGTCGAAGGCGAGCTGAGGAGTGGCGATGGGCGCCAGGACCGCCGCGGGCCTATGCCAGCAGCCGGTCACCCAGAGGGTCAGAGCGGCAAGCGCGAGCCACCTGATGGGCATCGCGCGCGCCTGAACGGCCCTCCGCTTGCCCCCACGAGGCCCAAGGAGCATTTTCCCTTCCCGGCGTCGCAGGCAGGTGTCTTGCGCTGTCCACCTGCCGACGGCCGTCCTCATACCATTGCGCCGCTCAGCACGCACCATCCGGCAGCCGGGCTGGCCTGCCTCAGGGAGAGCCGGGGGACGACAGGGAAGGGGACGAGCTTGGCGCCGGGTCCTGGCCAGGGTCCAGATCCGGCTTCTCGCGGAAGAGGATCCACAGCGCGGCCGGCAAGGCCGTGAAGTCGGCCAGCATCGAGAGCAGGAATGCCAGCGAGGTCACCACGCCGAATTGGCGCATGAGCGGCAAGCCCGAAGGAGCCAGCGCCACGAAGCCGGCGGCGTTGATGAGGGTCGCGAAGATGATCGCCCGGCCGGAGACCTTCAGCGTGTGGCGCAGCGCCTTCTCGGTGGAGCCGAGCTTCTGGCCTTCCTGCAAGTGGTAGAAGAAGTGGATCTGATCGTTCTCCGTGGTGCCCAGCACCGTGGTGGCGATGAGGATGGTGGCCACGTTCAGGTCCACGCCGAACAGGCGCATCGCCAGGAACGTGGCCAGGATGGCGAAGAACGAGGGGATCATCGCCATCAAGCGCGCCGCGCCGTTGCGGAAGACGATGAGGAAGGTGACGAAGATCAGCACCGCGGTGATGGCGAAGCTCTCGGTGAGCGTGGGCACCAGGTTCGCGCCGATCTTGGCCTGCAGGACCGACTGGCCGACGACCTGGATCTTCGCCTGTTGCAGCGCCGGGTTGGCCTTCTGGTTCCGGGTCCAGGCTTCGCGGATGGAGGTGGTGAGCCGGTCGAAGGACTCCGAGTCGCTGCCGTGGGTGATGACCATGAGGTTGGCGTTGGCCACCGTCTTGACGTCGATGAAGCCCTGGAACTCCACCTCCGAGAGCAGCAGCTGCTCGAGATCGGCGGTGGCGTCGGCGAAGGCCTCGGGGTCCTTGGGAAGCTGGTCGCCCTGGCCGCCCAGATAGCGCTTCATGCGCAAGATGCCGGTGGGGCCGAGCGCTGAGGCCACGTCGGGGATCTTCTCCAGATCCTGGCTGAAGCTCTCCAGGCCGCGCAGCACCTCGGGCTCGATGACCCCGCCCGGAGGCGTCTGAACCCACACCCGCGCCGCCGAGAGGCCGGAGATCGCCTTCTCGAAGTGGCGCATGTCCTTGTAGAGCGGCAGGTCGGGGTTGACGTACTCGATGGCGTCCACCTCGACCTTCATGGGCGTGAGATGGCCGGGGAGCCCGAAGAGCGCCACCGTCCCCATCGCGCAGACGACCAGCGAGCCCAGCACCAGCGGCCAGCGCCAGCGGTAGGTGAAGCGGGGAAGGGCGACCACGAACCGCGCATAGGCCGCCTCGAGCCGCGGCGGCACCGCGCGTGGAGGACGGGTGGGGGCCTTGAAGATCCGCTGCAGCGCCGGGAAGAGGGTGAAGCAGACGACCCAGATGAGCGCCATGCCCACGGCGATCCACACGCCCATCTCGCGAATCGGGCGGATCTTCGAGACGCCGAGCGCCGCGAAGCCCATCAACGCGGCCACCAGCGAAGCGGTGACGGGCACGAACTTGTTGGCGATCGCGAAAGGGTGATGCTGCTCGAGCGGCACGTCGGGCGGGCAGTCCACGTAGCGCGAATGGAGATAGACGAGGCTCGCGGTGGCGGTCACCAGGATGGTCAAGGGCACCAGCGCGGAGATGATGGCGAAGCTGTAGCCCAGAAGGTGCGCCACCCCCACCCCGAGCGCCACCGCAGTGCCCAGGCTCAGGACCAGCGCCGCCAGGGCCCGCCACGAGCGGTAGATGACGACGATGAGCAGGACCACGAAGACCACGAAGAGAGGGATGTGGATGGCATAGGCGTCCTTCATCTCCGCCTCGAGCCAGGCCTCGATGTAGGGACGACCGACCTTGCGCACGGCGTTGAAGGGGCTCTGCGGGGTGCCGACCGTCCCCAACGCCCCTTCGATGCCGTGGAGGGCGTCGTTGCGCGCCTGCTGCTCGGTGGTGGTCAGCAGGGTGGCGATGGACAGGAAGCCCTCGCCCACCAACCCCTGGCGCTTGAACAGATCGGTGCCGGTACAGAAGCGGCGGAAGGCAACGGCCTCGTCGGGAGTGCCCGAAAAGGTGGGGTGGGTCCGCTTCCAGACCGACAGGGCCGAGTTCGGCCGCACGTTCGCAACCTTGGAGAGCCGCTCTTCGAGCGCCATCAACTCCTTGAGCGCTTCCGGCTGGTAAGGGTCCTTGGACTCGAGCAGCAGGATCGCGATCTGCGCTTCGGGGAAGACCCTCTGGAAGGCGCGGGTAGCGACGTAGTCGGAGTCGGTCTCGACCACGAAGCGGTCGATGGAGTCGTCCTTGGGGACTTGGACGGCAGCCCAGATGCCGAAAGGTAGGATGGCGGCGTAAATCGCAACGATTACGAATCGTTGCCTGATGACGAGCTGGAAGATCCGCTCCAGCAGGGACGGGGCTGGCATGGCGTGAAGCCTACACTGGCCCCGGTCGTCGGAGGTAGTGATTGATGTTCAGTTGAAGTAAGCTGCCGCGCCCCCGGAGGAGCAAATGCGAACCCTCTTTTTGGCTGCCTTCCTGTCTTCGACGGTAGCCCTGCCCGCCGTGGCTGCCGAACCGGTAGCGCTGGTCATCTGCGCGCCGGGCTATCCCGGATCTACGGCTGAAGCTCAGCCGACCATCGACTCCCTCGCCCAGACCATGGCCAAGGCGGCCAAGTGGGCGCCCGCCGAGCTGACCGGGGTCTACTACGAGAAGCAAGAGGCTGGAGTTACTCGCCTTTCCCAGCCCGACGTCGGCCTGGCGCTGCTGCCCTTGGCGCTCTTCCTGGAGCAGCAGGAAGCGCTCAAGCTGAAGGCTCGCCTCTCGGCGGCGATGAAGGGCCGTGCTGAGGCGACCGAGCGCTGGACCCTGATCGCCAAGAAGGGCAGCCTCCCCGACGCCTCGGCGCTCGAGGGCTGGGAGGTCCACTCGCTCGTCGGCTTCTCTCCGAGGTTCATCCGCTCGGTGGTCTTGAGCGGGTGGGGCAAGGTTCCCGAGAACGTGAAGTTCGTGCAGACCGGCCGGATTCTATCGGCGATGAAGAAGGCGTCGGCGGGGGCCAAGGTCGCGGTGCTGCTGGACAGCGAGCAGGCCGAGGCGCTGGCCAAGAGCCCCGATCCCGAGCTGGTGGTCGTCCACCAATCCGCGTTCCTTCCCGCGGCGATCCTGGCGACGGTGGGCAGCAAGGTCTCCGACACGCGCTGGAAGACGATGGGCGAGGCGTTGCCCAAGCTCGGCGAGACTCCGGAAGGGGCGAAGGTCCTGGAGAGCGTGCAGAAGCTCAAGTTCATGCCGCTCGACGAGAAGGTCCTGGTCGCGGCGCAGAAGGCCTTCCAAGAGCCACGCCAGTAGCCCAGGCGCTGATCGCCGGCAAATCCGACACGGCGGCGCAGAGGGCACAGCTCGCGAAGGGAGTGCGCGTCCAGCGCCGGTCGTGAGCAGCGCGGGCGAACGCCCGCGGCCCGTCTTCAGGCGGTTTTCAGGCGCTCGTCCACTTTCTTGCCGGCGCGGGGCATCCGTGCCAGCGTCCGGGAGGGAGGTCGCCCGTGAAACTCACCCGCCTCGAGCTTCAACGGTTCACCGTGTTCGAGGACGCGGTCCTCGAGTTCGGTCGCGGGGTGAACGTGCTGACGGGCGAGAATGGAAGCGGCAAGTCCCACGTGCTCAAGCTCGTCTACGCGCTTGCCGAATGCGGACGTCGTGAAGCCCAAGGTGAGACGGACCCGGTCCAACCCGGGGTCTCCTTCGACGACCGGCTCAAGTCGATGCTCACGGGGCTGTTCTTGCCGGATCAGATCGGTCGTCTCGTGAAGCGCGCGGTGGGGCGC
>JACRCT010000072.1 GCA_016218885.1 Deltaproteobacteria bacterium
CTTCGGGCAGGCGGCCAGCGTGCTCTTCCCGCGGCGCGGCCCCAACCCGGTGCAGATCGACAACCGCGCCCTGGACGGCTTCATGGAGCGCTTCAAGAAGCGCGGCTGCCAGGACCTCGACTGCGAGAAGTGCCGCTACTGCCACCAGTGGGCGGACAAGGTCGTGAAGATCGACCCGACGTGGAAGGAGAAGATGGAGGCCATCTACAAGGACCTCCTCTGTGACATCGACGGCGGCTCGTTCTGGGACCCGTACCACAAGACCGTCGCCGACGCGCCCGAGGCGGCCCGCCGCCTGGTGGGGATGATGCGCAGGTAGGCCTGGATGTGGGTGGGGCGGGCCTCAAGTGACCGCCCGGTTCCAAAAGTTGGGCAGGGACTCGTGCTGCCGGGCTTCACCTGGGCAACGTTGCCCAGGTGAGCCGGTGCGCACTTGCCGCGAAAGTGCCGTGAAGCCGCAGCAGGATCGAGGCACGGCCCAAGGGTCAGGTCCAAGTTCCCTCCAGGCGAAGGCGCTCACCTCCATCTGGCGCGCGAGCGCCTGGGACAGGTGGACCTCGACCGTCGTTGGAAGGGCAAGGCAGCCAGCCACAGCAGGGGTGCGAAAAGCCATCGGGCTCCCGTTCCTGGGCCCTGCTGGCAGGAGCCGCAGGAGCTCTCGGCGCTGGGCGGCGTCTCCACCGGGACCTCTGGCTGGCAATGGACTCCATCGCCGACGTACCCGTCGGCGCAGGCGCAGCTGAAGCTGCCCGACGTGTTGAGGCAGGTCGCGTCGGGGTGGCAGCCGTGCGCGCCCGTCACGCACTCATCGAGGTCGAGGCAGGTCTGGCCATCGCCGTTGTAGCCCGGGGGGCAATCCCCGCAGCGATAGCCCGTCTGTGGGGCCGTGACATCGGTGCAGACCACGCCTGGGAAGCAGGGGGTCTCGGCGCAGGTGTGGACCTCGATGGCCTGCGAGCAGTCCGTCCCCTGGAAGCCAGGGTAGCAATCGCAGACGTCGGGCTTGAAGCAGGCGCCTTGGTTCGAGCACTGCGAAGCCTCGCAGTGGAGCAGGTCGTCCTGGACGTCGGTGCGCTGATAGAAATAGCTCGCGCCGACGGTGCTGTCGGCGGCGGAGTGGATGCAGTCCCTGCTGTTCGCGCCCGAGCTGATGGCCACCACCTCGTACTCGCCGGTCACCGGGTTCTGGTGGATGGCGGGCCCACCCGAGTCGCCGTTGCAGGAGCCCTTGGGGTTGTCTAGGTCGGGGTTGTGGAAGACCAGGAAAGGGATGTCGTTGGGCACGGCGACCGGGGGGGTGAGCATCGCGGGATCGACGACCTGAAGCACGACCGAGCGCCGCACGCCGCGCCCCTCGAAGTCGTGGAGATTGCTCGACGCTCCATAGCCGATGATGCGCACCGACTCACCCAGCCAGTTGAACTCGGGGTGCCCCGTCTCCTCGAGAGGTCGGGTGCGCAGGGCCATCGGTGCGACGCCGACCGACCCGGCCAGGAAGGCCAGGGCGATGTCGGGGTTCGCGTCGATACCCGTGGGCCCCTCGAACGCGACGATGGGGCTCGAGGCGGTGACGGTGTGCTCGTCCGGGCCGAGCGCGAACTCGAGGTTGCCGTGGCTGATCAGGTCGGAGATCTTGGCGTGGTCCATCAGGCAATGGCCCGCGGTGACCACGGTGCGCTGGCCCACGAGGGTTGCCGTACCGAACTGCGACCACGGCTGGGTGCTGTCGGCGCGCTCTCGCAGAAAGCCTACCGCGGGAAAGAGGCTCGGGTCGTAGACCTCTCCCCCGACGATCTGCTGATGGGTGGACCGCAGCCTTGCGCCTTCGAGCGGGGGTTCAGCCTCGCAGCCAGCACAGAGCCAAGCCACGAGCCCGAACCAAGAGAGCATCTGCCTATTCGAGGACATCTGTCGCACCTCCCTCCAATGGGCGCCAAGCCCCGCGACGGGCAGCGCCCCTCGACGTACCGGCCGGACCCCTCCCGGCGCACGCGCGCTCGAGCGCGACCGGAGCCTTCGCCGCTTCACACCCACGAGCTCGGCACAGGCCGGCAGAGGGTATGCCAGGAATAGCGCGGCGGACAATCCCGGCTTCGGCGGAGGCTCGTCCAGTTGGAAAACGTTTTCCAACTGCTCGCTGCGAGGGTAAAGCCAGCTGTGACTCTAGGTGCGAGTGTTCAAGGGTGCTCTGGTCCAGTACACTGCGCCGCATGGGCCTGAGCGATTCCGAGATGCTGGCAGAGATCCTCCTGCGCATGGGGGGGCTCGAGACGCGCATGGGAGGCCTCGAGACGCGCATCGATGGTCTGGAGAAGAGCCAGCGCAAGCTCGAAGAGAGCCACCAGCGGCTCGAGCGAATGGTTGAAGGCCAGCAGGCCTGGTTTCAGAACCTGGGGCAGAAGGTCGAGAGCCTTTCGAAGACCGTCGACGAGCTCAAGGTTCAGGTCGGTACCGAGCTGGGAGACCTGCGGGAGCTGATAGAGAACATCAGTGACGACAACAAGATCCACCGTCGCGCCATCGCCGGGTTGTCTGACCAGGTCGAGCAGCTCGACGAACGCATCCGGCCTCTCGAGCTCCCGCGCACTCCTTGAGCGCCGTGGCCCCTCCAACTCTCAAGTCGCGCCCATCTCCGCCAAATGGTTGAGCACGGTGCGGGCCTCGACGCGCAGCGCCGCCACGTCGCTCTCGTCGAAGCCCAGCGCATCGCGTGCCTGATCAGCGGTGGTGCCGTTGGACTCCAGGTCGTCGCTTCCCTCCACGCGCAGGGGCAGGCCAATCTCTCCCGTGAGGCAGTCGGCCAGACGCACCGCCGCCGTGAGCTGGCGCGTGATCCCGTCGCTGTCGATCTGGTGGTGGAAGCGGACCACGCCCTCCAGGGCGCCGGGAAGGCGCCACTTGCGGACCACCAGCGCCGCCGCGTCGCCGTGCAGCGAGCTGATCGCCGGCCAGATCGCTCCCGGTAGCTGGCGTTGGGCCTCGGGCATCTCCTCGAGCACCAGGAGCGCAGCGGCGACGCCCAGGTCATGGAACAGTCCGCACATGAAGGCGTACTCGCCGTCGATTCCCGCGCGCAGGCAGACGGCGCGCGCGAGATAGGCGGTCGCCGTGCTGTGGCGCATCACCGTCGCCATCTCGCTGCCGAAGCCCCGGCTCTGAAAGAGCTTCGCGTTGACCGCCGAGTCGAGCACCAGGTCGCGCAGCGACTTGAGCCCCAGCCGCACCACCGCCTGCTTGAGCGAGCGCACCGACATCCGCCCGGCGTAGAAGGGGGATTGCACCACCTTGAGCACGCGCGCGGCCAGCACCGCGTCGCGCTCCAGCAGCTC
>JACRCT010000800.1 GCA_016218885.1 Deltaproteobacteria bacterium
CGGCATGGTCCTGCATGAGTACTACTTCGACAACATGACCCCCAACGGTGGCGACATCCCGCGCAGCGGAATGCTGAACAAGGCGCTGGACGAGAGCTTCGGGTCCATCGACGCCTACAAGAAGGAGCTGATGTCGATGGCCAAGATGCGCGGCGTGGGCTGGGTCCTCACGCTGCAGGATCCTTCGACCGGATGGCTCTCCAACCGCTGGGTCACCCTGCACCAGGACGGCAACATCGCGGGCTACCGCCCCGTGCTGGTCCTGGACGTCTGGGAACATGCCTGGACCGTGGACTACAAGCCCACCGAGCGCGCCAAGTACCTGGAGGCGTGGTTCAACAACGTGAACTGGAAGACCGTCGAGTCTCGCCTGGTGGCCGCCCGCTAGCTGGGCATCCCCACTCTTCCAGGCACGCCAGGACGAAGGCCGCGGTTCCCAGTCGGGTCCGCGGCCTTCCTATTGTCCGAAGGCAAGGGGGTGGCCCCGCGACCTGCTTCTCGCCCATCGGCCGTTGCTCAGGGCCCCATCCACCCTGCCCGGTAGCCCACCGCCACGTCACATCGCTCCGGGCATCCGGCGCCTTGGTTCAGGTTGAATTCGTAGCGCTGCGTGACGAGGCCTTCGAAGGTGCGCTCATCGAGCACAGTGGCATGGAGTTCGACCTGGCCGAAGCGAATGCGGCACTGCGCTCCATTGAAGACGATGTCCTCGTCCTGCACCGATCCCTCGAGCATGAACTGCTCGGGCTCCCCGGCCACCGAGTGCTTGAAGCGGCCGAACATCGGGAGGGTCTGGAGGGGCTCGAGCTCGGCGCTGAAGCGCAGCTCTGCGCCCATCCGCACCAGCCGGCCAGAGAGGACAGCGCCGTCGGCGGGGAGCAGGCCACAGGTGTCTTGCGCGGCGACCTGGGGATCGCGCGAGAGGGTCCACTCGCCCTGCTCCAGGGAGTAGCCACAGGCACCGGCCGCCAGGCAAGCCAGGAGCGCGAGGCCAGGGAGGGGCGGCGAACGGGACGGCACGGGCAGAGTCTAGCGCTACAGCCCCGAGGCGCGAAGGGAGGGCACCCGAGCGAGAGGGGATCTTGACCGCGGCCAGAAGCCAGTCTCCAATCGGCCTCCCCACGCTCGAAGAGGTGAACATGTCCTCGGAACCCGCCGGGCCCGCTCCTACCGTGGACGCCATCATCGAGCTCTCGGACGGCAGGCTCGTGCTGGTGCGACGCCGATTCCCGCCTTTGGGCTGGGCGCTCCCAGGGGGCTTCGTCGAAGCAGGCGAGACGTTGGAGGAGGCTTGCGTCCGCGAGGCCAAGGAGGAGACCGGGCTGGACATCGAGCTGCTCGAGCAGTTCTTCACCTACTCCGATCCCCGGCGCGACCCGCGGCGCCACACCCTGTCCACGGTCTACCTGGCGCGCGCTCGCGGTGAGCCGCAGGGCTTTGACGACGCGGCCGAGGCGCGGGGCTTCCTCCCGACCGCGCTACCTGCGCCGATGGTCTTCGACCCCTCGCTGATCCTCGCGGATTTCCTCAAGTACCGCTCGACCGGGGAGCGCCGCCGCCGCGGCTGAGCGCCCGTTTGCCTCATTCGTCCAGTCGGGCATAATCACCCTCTTCAATTCCCCGGATGCGGACTGGCCACCGGGCGGAGGACTCCACATGTCGATGCGCATCGTGAACCGCTCGGCCCTCGCGGCGGGGCTGGCCCTGGCGGTCTGCTCCGGGCTCGGGGGCGCCGGCTGCAAGGACCCGGTGGCCGGTCTCGACGCCACCGTCGCCCTGCCTGAGGATGCGTCTGCGCCCTCGGACGCCGAGACCCCACAGCCCTTCGACGCGGGCACGCCGGACAGCGGGCCCCAGGTGATCCCCTGCAGCCACGACGAGGAGTGCCCGCCATCCCAGCGCTGCAGCGAGGCGGGGGCCTGTATTGCGGCGGTGGCCTGCGGCGACCCCTCCAACTGCGCCCCGATGAACCCCTCGGACACCGCCAAGCAATACTGCAACAACGACACGGTCGGGCTGGGCTGCCGCTGCGTCAAGGAAGCCGGCGCCGCCACCGGCTACTGCAAGCGGCGCCTGGCTCCGTGCATGCCTTGTGAGACCGACGAGCAGTGCGGAAACGACGAAACCTTCTTCCGCACGCCGCTTCATGAGCCAGGAAAGTGCGTGAGCCTGGGAGGCACCAAGGTCTGCCTCGAGCCCTACGTGAACGCCAAGTGCGGCTGCGGCCAGTCGCTGCAGATCGACTCGGCCTACTACTGCGCGCCGCAGGGGGAACCCGCAAGCTGTGCCGACCTCGAGGGCTCCTTCCTGTGCTGCTCCAAGGACGCCAATTGCCCGCCGGAGCACCCGCTGTGCGACACCGCCCACGGCCGCTGCCAGGACCTGTGCTGGTACGACTACGACAAGGACGAGACGATCGGCTGCCGCGCGGACCGGGTCTGCCACGTCGATCCCAAGTTCCTGACCCCCACCTCGCGCAACTACGGCGCGGGGCGCTGCGGCCTGCCCTGCAGCGCCGACGAGGAGTGCCGCACTCCGCCGTACGGCCGCGGCGACTTCATCTGCAAACCCGAGACGCACAGCGACAAGCGATGCCGTCCGGAGGGCTGCCTGGCGGACATGGAGTGCCCCTACACCGAGGACTCCTCCTGGTACCTGGGCTACTGCGAGCGCGCGACGGGAGTGTGCATCTGCGCCCCTGGTCAGACCTGCAATTGCCGCACGGGCAACCACCCCGTGACCGCGCAGCCGTACCGCGACTGCAAGGAGGGCTACCTATGCGAGGAGCCGACGCCGGGCGCCGACGGCCAGTGCCGCGAGAAGAACTGCTACGAGTCGGGAGGAGCCCAGGACTTCTGCGCCTACGACGACTTCTGCTGCGGCGAGGACATCGACCAGGACCCGCAGACGCCTCCGCCCCCCTGCATCGACCTCACCGGGCAGACGGTGGCCCCCAATGGCGAGTGCTACGAGGCCCCCGCCCCTTGGTGCGCGCCGTGCGATGTGGAGGACGCGAAGTCCTGCACCAAGCCGGGCTTCCCGACCTCCCCCAAGGACGCCAACCTCTGCTTCCAGATCAGGGAGGACCTCAGCACCTGCTTCTTCGCCTGCAACAGCGCCAAGAACTGCCCCAAGGGGTTCATCTGCAGGGACATCGAGGTGGACTGCAGCCAGGACCCGGCGTGGTGCGGCGACCCGGCCCGCTGCCAGGACACCGGACGCGTCGACAGCGAGGGCAACCCGATCAAGTGGTGCACCTGCACCACCGCTGGAGCCAAGGGAGGCGAGTGCCCGCTGCGCGACCCCAATGTGCCCGACGGCCCCGAGGCGCGCTGCAGCGACGGCGCATCTCCGTTCCTCCACTGCATCTGGACCCACGGCTGCATTCCCCAGTCGCAGGCGTGCAAGGCCGAATAGGTCGGTCCTGGCCGGCAGTCCAGCCCGAATCGACGCTTCGAAGGCCCCCCATCAGAGGCCCCTCGCTTCGCAGCCGACGTATCGTCGGCTGCGAAGTCTTTTCGGTGGTCGGCCTTCGACCCGAAACGCGTCCGAGGGCACCACCGCCACACCTGACGAGGGCTCCCTCTCTTCCGAGGAAGGGAAGCGCCTACGGCGCGGAGGCGGCAGAGCCCGCGTCGGGCGCAGCACCGGCCTCGTCTCTCCACGGCCAGCGGCTGCCGATCTCCCCCCACGACAGATAGGCGACCAGGACCATCAGCGAGAGCACGCCGAGCGCGTGGACCACCGCCTCGACTCGTACATCGATCGGTCGTCGACGAATGACCCCGAGGAGCACGAAGGCCACCCGCCCGCCGTCGAGCGCGGGCAAGGGCAGCAGGTTCATCAGCGCCAGCGCCACCGAGATCTGCACCAGGATGAAGAAGAGCGAGAGCCGGTCCTTGTGCACCGCCTCCACGGTCTCGGAGACGATGCCCACCGGCCCCATCAGCTCCGCCTCGCCCTTCCCGAGCGCCCAGTCTCGCAGCCCGCTGAGCATTCCGACCGCCAGCTCACCCGTCTTGAGCACCGCGAACCAGGCGGCATCTTTGACGCGATAGCGCACGATCTGGCTCTGTGGCTTCAGGCCCGGCAAGCTGTCGGGCCCGCAGCGCGCGGTCAGCGCCAGCTCCACCTCGTTGCGACGGACCTTGACCTCCACCACCTGGGACGGCCGAGCGCCCAGCGCGCGCGTGAGCTCGAGCCAGGTCCCGACCTCGGTGCCCTCGACGGACAGGACCCGATCGCCTGGAAGGAATCCCGCTGCCGCCGCAGCCTTCCCGGTGACCTCCTCAATCACCGGCTCCCCGGTCGGAACCCCGAACCCCACCACATAGAGCGTTGCCAGCAGCAGGACGGCAAAGACCCCGTTCACCACGGGTCCGGCCAGGAGCACGAGCAGCCGCTGCCAGGCCGGCCGCGCGTAGAACCCCGCTGAGTCGCCGGGGGGATAGTCACCCGGCGCCATGCCGGCGATCCGCACGTAGCCGCCGAGCGGCAGCATCCCCAGGCGGTACTCGGTCTGCCTGCCTCTGAAGGCCAGCAGCGCCGGACCGAAGCCCACCGAGAAGACGTCCACTCTCATGCGGCAGGCCCGGGCGAGAGCGAAGTGCCCTGCCTCGTGCAACAGCACCAGCACGCCGAGCGAGAGGATGGCGACCGCGGCGGTGAGCATCGCTCGACGCTACCACGCGCTGCGGGCGGCGGAACGTCCGCTGCCATGCCTTGCCCCTGCTGCGTTCTGGCACGCGCGCGGCGCTGGCCCTTCACGGGGAGGGGAACCATCCCTAGCGTTCGTGCGGTGGCGCACAGCGCCAGGGAGGGCATCGATGCACAGAGGCTTGATGGTCGTTCCGTTGGCCGCGCTCCTCGTGGCTGGGTGCGCCAGCATGAAGAAAGCGGGGATCGGCGGCAGCGGAGGCCCGACGGTCGAGGATACGCAGATCGCCCGCCTGCCACCCAACCAGCTGAGCGATGTGAACCAATGGCGCATGAAGGTCACCCGGGCCGACGACCAGGTCGCCCGAGCCGAGGTGAAGATCAACGAGGCCAATGCCAACCTGGATGCGGCCAAGTCCCAGCTGAAGGTGGATGAACAGCAGATCAAGTCCGCCAACGAGCGGATCAAGGCGGCGCAGACCCGGCGCGACGCCCAGGCTGAGAACCAGGCCCGTAGCGACCTGCAGAGCTTCCAGGCTCGCGTCCAGGTGGCCCAGGCGCAGATCAACGCGGCACAGCAGGAGGTCGAGCTCGCCGAGGCCCAGCACGTTCTCGCCGAGCGAAAGCGCACCCTGACCCACGCCCAGCTGGAAGAGGCCAAGTTCATGGCGCTGCGCAACGCCAATGACCCTGCTGCCGGCAAGTACAAGCCCGCCGAGTTCCAGGAAGCCATCCGCGACGCGGAGGCCTCGGTCAGCGAGCAGCAAAGCAAGGTCCAGAAGGAGAAGGCCGATTACCAGGCCGCCTATGCCTCTTGGCAACAGGCCCAGCAGCGCCTGACCGCGACCTCACGTCCGCCTCCAGGCTGACCGACTGTGGCCCGTCGAGGCATCGAGCGAGCCAGACAAGGACACCACACCCCCTAGCCTCCTCGCTGCGCGTCGAGCGCAGCAGGAGGTCTGGGGGCATACCCGTTAACCGACCCGCTGGCCTACCACCGTTCACCCCGAGCGTAGGACGCTCCCGAGTTCACGAGGGAGCGGCCGAAGTCGAGGGGCCCCTCGACTTCGAGGCTCGCGCTGCTCGCCTCTCCGCTCGGGGTGACCGGAGCCCCTTCGCCCCTCTCAGAAGAGCTGGTTAACAGCTATGGGGTCCGGGGGGGCGGCCGTCTTCCCGGTCGCGGGTGTCCATCTCGCAGACGCGCGGCCGCCCCGGGATGAGGGAGGCGGCCGCGCGAGCTGACTCACTGATGAGTA
>JACRCT010000801.1 GCA_016218885.1 Deltaproteobacteria bacterium
AACCAGGGGAGATCGTGAACACGGGCCTGTGGAAGTACTCGCGCCACCCCAACTACTTCGGCGAGGTGTCGTTCTGGTGGGGCCTGTGGCTCTTCGGCGTCGCCTCCGATCCGGCGAGCGCGCTGTGGACTCTGGCGGGCCCAGTGGCGATGACAGGCCTTTTCCTCTTCATCAGCGTGCCGATGCTGGACAAGCGCTCGCTCGAGCGGCGGCCAGGGTACGCCGAGCACCGGAGGAGGGTCTCGGCCCTGATCCCCTGGTTCCCGAAGAGGGCTTGAGCAGGCTGGCTGCCCGGATCAAGCACTAGATCCCCCGTGCAGGCTCCACTACGATCCGCGGGCTTCATGCCCCAAGGAAGTCTTTGAAGGGAGTGTCAGTGGCAACCCTCATCAAGAACATCGGTGTGCTCGTCACCATGGACGACGCCGATCGCGAGATCCGCGACGGTTGGATCCTGGTGGACGGGCCGGCGATCGTCTCGCTGGGAAGCGGCGAGCCGCCCAAGGACGCCCAGATCGACGAGACGATCGACGCCCACGGCGGGCTGGCCATCCCCGGGATGGTCAACACCCACCACCACCTGTACCAGACCTTCCAGAAGAACCTGCCGCGGGTGCAGGACGCCAAGCTCTTCGACTGGCTGGTGGGCCTGTACGAGGTCTGGCGCGAGCTGACCGCCGAGGACGTGCGCACCAGCGCCCTGCTCGGCATCGGCGAGCTGCTGCTCACCGGCTGCACCACCATCGCCGACCATTTCTACGTCTTCCCCAAGCGCGAGACCGCCCAGCTGCTCGACGAGACCATCGAGTCGGCGCGGCAGCTCGGCGCCCGCTTCCACCCCAGCCGCGGCTCGATGTCGCGGGGCAAGTCCAAGGGCGGCCTGCCTCCGGACGACGTGGTGCAGGAGCCGGAGGAGATCCTCAAGGACAGCGAGCGGGTCATCCACAAGTTCCACGACCCGGCTCGCTTCAGCATGTGCCGCCTGGCCCTGGCGCCCTGCTCCCCCTTCTCGGTCACCGACGACCTGCTGCTCGAGTCGGCGCGGCTGGCCCGCAAGCACAAGGTGCGGCTGCACACCCACCTCGCCGAGACGAAAGACGAGGACGATTTCTGCCTGAAGATGGTGGGGTGTCGCCCCCTCGAGTACATGGAGAAGGTGGAGTGGGTCGGCCCTGACGTCTGGTATGCCCACGGCGTCTACCTCAACGAGGCCGAGCTCGAGCGCATGGCCAAGACGGGCACCGGCATCGCCCACTGCCCGACCTCGAATCTGCGGCTGGGCTCGGGCATCGCCCCCATCCCCAAGGCGGTGGAGCTCGACGTGCCGGTGGGGCTGGCGGTGGACGGCTCGGCCTCCAACGACGCCTCGGACATGATCCGCGAGCTGCAGATGTGCACCATGGTCCACCGCGTGGGGACCGGGGTGGAGGCCATGCCCGCTCGCAAGGCGCTGCGCATCGCCACCCGGGGTGGGGCGCGGGTGCTGGGCCGCGACGACATCGGCCAGCTGGCCCCGGGCTTCGCGGCCGACGTGGTGCTCTTCCGCCTCGACGACCTGGGGCTCGCCGGGGCGATGCACGACCCGGTGGCGGCGTTGTGCTTCACCACGGGCATCCACCGGGCCGAGACGGTCCTGGTGAACGGGAAGGTCGTCGTTCGGGACCAGAAGCTGGTCCAGGTCGATGCCCAAGAGCTGTTCCACAAGTCGAACAGCCTCGCGGCGGGGATGGTGAAGCGCGCCGTCGCGAGGACGAAGATCGATTTCCTCACCAACCCCATCCGGAGCCGTCCATGACCACGGCGTACTACCAACCTGAACGCCTCGAGGTGGCGCTGCGCCTCGTGGCCCGCGGCGCCCAGCCCCTGGCCGGCGCCACGGCGCTGTTCACCGGCAAGAGCCGCCCGGAAGGCGAGCTGGTGGACATCACCGGCCTCGGCCTGTCCAACCTGGAGGTCGAGCCTGCGCGGATCGCCTTGGGCGCCACCTGCACGCTGGCGAAGATCAGCGACGCCGAGGAGCTGCCGGGCATGGAGGGCGCGCTCCTTCGCCGCGCCGCCCGCGCCGTCGGCTCGCGGCCGCTGCGCAACGCGATCACCCTGGGGGGCAACATCGCCCAGGTGGCGTTCTGGGCCGACATGCCGGTAGTGCTGCTGGCTCTGGACGCCCAGCTCGAGATCGCCAAGGCCGCAGAGGCCTCGCAGGTGGTGGATCTCGCCACCGCGCTGCAGGGAAAGAGGCCCTGGGAAGGCGGGCTCATCACCAAGATCTTCGTGCCCCGCCGCCAGGCTACCTGCGGCTTCGGCTACGAGCGCTTCGCGCGCACCGCCAACGACTACCCCTTCGCCACCGTCTGCGTGACGTTCCGCCGCGACGGGGCCGTCGCTCGCGAGGTGCGGGTGGTGGTGGGCGCGCTGCAGCCGCGCTCGTTCCGGGTTCCGGAGGTCGAGCAGATGATCGAGGGCAAGGGTACGGATCCGGCGCTGGTCGAAGGGGCGGGGAAGAAGCTCTCCGAGGTGGTGACGGTGGCGCCCAACTTCCGCGCCAGCGCCGACTACCGCCGCGAGCTCGCGGGCGTGCTCTGCAAGCGCGCTCTGGAGTCTGCGTTCACCTGGGCGATGCGGGAGGCCTGAGCACCATGAAATTCGACACCACGATCAATGGGATGGCCCGCACCCTGGAATGCGAGCCCACCGCCACGCTCTTCGAGGTCCTGCGCGGCGCCGGGCACCACAGCATCAAGCAGGGCTGCGATCGGGAAGGCACCTGCGGGGCCTGCACGGTGCTGCTGGACGGCCAGCCGATCCTCTCCTGCATCACCCCTGCGGCCAAGGCGGCGGGACACGAGATCACGATGGTGGAGGCGCTGGGCACCCCCGCCGATCCCCATCCGCTGCAGAAGGCCTTCGTCGAGGCTGGCGCGGTGCAGTGCGGCTATTGCACGCCGGGGATGATCCTCGCGGCCAAGTCGCTGCTGGATCGGACCACCAGCCCCACCGATGCGCAGATCGCCGATGCGCTCAGCGGCAACCTCTGCCGCTGCACCGGCTACGTGAAGATTACCGAGGCCGTGAAGAACGCGGCCCAAGAGATGGCGAAGAACGGAGGCCGTCGATGAGCACCCCCGACCCGAAGGACTTCAAGGTGGTCGGCAAGTCGGTCCAGAAGATCGACTCCATGGGCATGGCCTGCGGCCTGGAGCAGTACGTCGCCGACTTCGACACCTCGGACTCCCTGATCGGCTACATGGTGCCCAGCCCCTACGCCCACGCGCGAATCAAGAAGATCGACGCGGCCAAGGCGCGGGCGATGAAGGGCGTGCACACGGTGCTCACCTGGCACGACCTGCCGCGCATCGTGCACACCACCGCCGGCCAGGGCTTCGTCGAGCCGTCCCCGTACGACTCGTTCGTGCTCGACAACAAGGTGCGCTTCGTGGGCGACCGCGTGGCGCTGATCGTCGCCGACACCCGCGAGATCGCCGAGGAGGCCGGCAAGGCCCTGGAGATCGAGTGGGAGGTGCTGCCCGCGGTCCTCGACGCCGACCAGGCGATGAACCCCGGCGCGCCGGTGATCCACGACGAGCCCGAAGCCCACATGCCCATCCCGGTGCCCTACGAGCCGCAGAAGAACCTGGCGGCCGCGGCGAGCATGGGCGTGGGCGACATGGCCAAGGTGATGTCCGGATCGCACCTGGCCTACAAGCAGACCTACTCGACGCACTACGCGCAGCACTGCCCGATCGAGCCCCACGTCTGCATGGGCTACATGGACGCGCGCGACCGCCTGATCCTGGTCAGCTCGACCCAGGTCCCGTTCCACGCCCGGCGCATCACGGCCCAGGCGCTGGGGATCCCGGTCAAGCGCATCCGGGTCATCAAGCCCCGCATCGGCGGCGGCTTCGGCACCAAGCAGGAAGTGCTGCTCGAGCAGATGGTGGGCGCGCTCACCCTCGCGAGCCGCAAGAAGATCCTCATGCAGCTCACGCGCGCCGAGGAGTTCGTCTCGCGCACGCGCCACCCCATCGCCACCAC
>JACRCT010000819.1 GCA_016218885.1 Deltaproteobacteria bacterium
GTCAGCCAGGGCATAGAGCACGCTCGCCAGCAGGGCCCCCCTGAAGGCTGCCCGCGGCGTGAGCCCCTTGCCCCCCATCGCCAACCCCCGGCAGAGCAAGCCAGCCAGGCCGGCGAACTCCAGGGCGTGGAGCACCTTGTCGGCGTGCCGCCAATGGAGATTGGGGATCGGCGGGTGGCTCATCGACGAGAGGGCGAAGATGGTTCCGGCATAGGCCGCCAACGGCAGCCAGTACCAGACCACGTTCGAAAGCCGCTTCCCCACCGCTAGCCTCGCTCCGTCCCAAACAGCGCGTTGGGCGTCACCCGCTCCACCCTCACCCGCACCAGCGACCCGGGTGCGGCCTCTCCGACGAAGTTGACGACCCGGTTCTCGGGAATGCGGCCGAATCGCTTGTGCGGGTCGGTCTTCGAGGGTCCCTCGACGAGGACCTCGACCTCCGCCCCCAGCTTGGCCTGGGCGAGCTCCAACGAGATCTCGCGGATGCGCGCCTGGAGCCTCTCGAGCCGCTCCACCTTGGTCTGGTGCGGCACGTGCCCCCATTCCTGCTCGTGCAGGGCGGCAGCAGTGCGCGGCCGAGGCGAGTAGACGAAGGAGAAGACGTTGTCGAAGCGGGCCCGCTCGACCAGCCGCTGGGTCGCCGCGAAGTCTTCCTCGGTCTCGCCGGGGAAGCCGACGATGAGATCGGTGGTCAGCGCGATGTCGGGCCGCCCTCGCCGCAGCCGCTCCACCCGCTCGAGGTAGTGGGCCACCGTGTGACCACGCCGCATGCGCTCGAGGATTCGGTCCGAGCCCGACTGCACCGGGAGGTGGAAGTGGGGCATCAGCTTGGGCAGCACGCCGAAGGAGTCGACGAGCTCGTCAGGCAGGTCGTGGGGGTTGCTGGTGGTGAAGCGCACGCGGGCGAGGCTCTCCACTGCGCACGCCTGCCGAAGCAGCTCGGCGAAGCTCGCCCCTCCCTGGTACGAGTTGACGTTCTGACCGAGGAAAGTCACCTCGCGCACGCCCACCGCGGCGAGCGAGCGCACCTCGGCCATCACCTCCGCCACCGGACGGGAGAGCTCCCGACCCCGGACCTGCGGCACCACGCAGTACGAGCAGACGTGGTCGCAGCCCTTCATCACCGTCACGAACTCGGTGACCCTGCCGCGCGAGGTCTCGGGGTCGGCCCGCGGAAACAGGTACTGCTCGGAGTCGACCCAGGCAGTCTCGGCCACCCGCGCCCGCTCGTCCTGCACCTTGCGCAGCACCTCGCCCAGCTTGGGGATGCCGTCCGGGCCGAGCACGAAGTCGACGTAGGGGACCTTCTTGAGCAGCCGCTCCTTCTCCTGCTGGGCGATGCAGCCCGTGACGCCGATGAGTGCGCCGCGCTCCAGCTTGAGAGGCCGGTAGCGCCCCAGGGCGGACATGACCTTCTGCTCGGCCTTCTCGCGCACCGCGCAGGTGTTGAGCAGGATGAGGTCCGCTTCCTGGGCAGTCCCGGCGGGGGTCCAGCCCTCGCGACGCAAGATCTCCCCCATGCGAGACGAGTCGGCTTCGTTCATCTGGCAGCCGAAAGTGTGGATGTAGAAGCGCCGGCCGGGCCGCTGCCTCGCCTCGGGGATGGTCGAGCTCGCCTGTGCGATGAGGGGATCCTTCATGAGGGGCCGGGAGTGAACGACGGACCGGCTTGACCGTCAACCGGTTTCTCCCCGGAACCCCATCCGGGACAAGCGGTCCGCGAGCTCCTCCGCCACGACCGGCCAGGCAAGCCACTCGACCAAGGGATCGGCCCTGAACCAGGTCAGCTGGCGCTTGGCATAGTGCCGCGTGTCGCGGGCGGTCAGGCGCACCGCCTCCGCGACGCTGGTGCGACCGTCCGCGACCGCCAGCGCCTGGGGATAGCCCAGGGCCTTGGTTTGGGCCGCTCCCCGCAGCCCCCGCGAGACGAACGCCCGGACCTCGTCCACCAGGCCCTGGACGAACATCTGCGCCACCCGCTCGTCGATGCGCCGGTAAAGCTCCTCTCGCGGCGGGGCGAGGCCCAGCACCTTCGCGTCGTAACGCAGCTCGGCGAAGGCGTGGCGGGCCTTCAGCTCCGAAGGGCGCTGCCCGGTGAGCCGGTACAGCTCCAGCGCTCGCAGCACGTGCACCAGGTTGCGAGGGGAGGTCTGGGCCGCGGTGTCGGGGTCGACCCGACAGAGCTCGGCGTGCAGCGCCTCCCGTCCCTCCCGAGCTGCCCGCTCTTCGAGGCGGCGGCGCAGCTCAGGGTCCACCGGCGGCGCCTCGACGATTCCCCGAAGAAGCGAGCGGATCCATAGCCCGGTTCCTCCGACGATGAGCGGCAGCCTGCCGCGTCGTCGGACATCGGCAATGGCTTCATCCGCCAGCCGCACGAAGGCCCCGGCCGACAGGCTCTCTCCTGCGTCGAGGTCGGCGACGTCCACCAGATGGTGCGGGACACGGTGGCGCTCCTCGAAGCTGGGCTTGGCAGTCCCCAGGTCGAGCCCGCGGTAGACCTGCTGGCTGTCCGCCGAGATGATCTCACCGTTCAGGCGCTCGGCCAGCTCGACCCCCAGCCGCGTCTTCCCCGAGGCGGTCGGCCCCACGAGCACCACGACCCTCGACGCTCCTGCTCGTGCGCTCCGCGGCAAGGGCCTCGGCTTCGATGGCGTTTGAACGAGGGGCCGCTTCATCGGCACAGACCCTACCAGAAGGCCAGACAAGGGGTCGCCGATGACTCGGCAAGCCTTGCCGACCCCCCAGTTCCTTCGCGAATACACGAGAAATGGCGACACCTTAGCCCCGGGCACGTCGATTGCTGTGTGTCATGGGCATGACGCCGCGCGCACTCGCCTTCGCCACCCTGCTCTCCCTCCTTCCTGCTGCCGCCTCTGCCTTCCAGCTGGAGACCGACCCCACCGGCGCCCCCGTCCGGTTCGAGCAGCAAGAGGTCGTCTTTCGGCTTCCCGCGCGCATCCCCTCCGGACTGGAGGCAGAGGACGTCGAGGCTGCGATCCAGAACGCGCTGGGGACGTGGGCCGAGGTCTCGGGCCTCAAGCTCACCCTGGTTCCTGGCGACGCCCAGGCGAAGCAGGGCTATGACCCTGCAGGCAACAACCACAACGACATCCTCTTCGTCGAGAGTGGCTGGGAGTGGGACGACGGCGCGGTGGGAGTCACGGTGCTCACCCTCAACACCCGGACCCACCAGATCCTCGACGCGGACATCGTCCTGAACGCCGCCCAGCATCGCTTCCGCACCCTGCCCGAGAAGAGCGTTGCGGGAGGCATCTATGACGACGTGCAGAACGTGCTCACCCATGAGCTCGGCCACGCCTTGGGCTTGGCCCACTCCGAGATCGCCCAGGCCACGATGTACCCCGCATCCCCACGAGGCGAGACCTCCAAGCGCGCCCTTCAGGCCGATGACATCGACGGCGTGCGCGCCCTCTACCAGCCCAGCAGCACGGCCCCGGTGCCGACCAACCCCGCCGAGGGAGTGCAGGGCGTGGCCCGGGGGATGGCCTCCGTGGGCTGCTCGTCCTCGGGCGAGGGTGCCGCGCCAATGGCCGTGGGGCTGCTGATGGCGGCGCTCGCGCTGCGCGCCCTCGGGCGCCGGCATCGGCCGGTACCGCTCCTCATCGAGAGCGAATCGATCACGCGACGGCCTCGGGCGTAGCACCCCCTGCGCTGCAGGAGCGGCAGCGTCTCGACCTCGAAGGCCCGGCTCGCCCCCCCTCGCTATCGAGTCTCCAGGACGGCGATGGCAGCCTCCTCGGCGCGCTCGAGCACATCGGAGGCGTCGGGCTTGAGCAGGTACTGGAAGCGCGCGAGGGTCTTGTCGCCCTGCAGGAGGGCCACTGTGAGGGAGACCCTGTCTCCGGCCTTCTGGGCGGTGATGTCCACCCGGCGCGGGGCATCGAGCATCTCGTAGGCCGTCTCGAGGCTGAAGGGAGCGTTGCCGAGCACGGCCGCCTGCTGCTGGTGCTCGAGGATGGCGCGTACCGAGTCGGCGCACATCATCAGCCCCTTGTTGTACTCGAACATCCTGTTGCACAGCGAGGTCTCGAAGACCGCGGGGGCCGAGCTCTCCGCAAGCTCGGGCGCAACCTTGATGGGCTGCAGCGCGTGTCGGACGGGGTTGGGGATCACCAGGGTACGGGCTGCAGACGAGCTGCCGCCCCCGTGGGCGCAGGCTCCGAGCGCCATGACGAAGATGAGGGAGAGGAGCAACCTTTTCACTTGCCTGCCTCCTTGGGCTTGGTCGCCGGGGCAACCCCGAGCTGCTTCTGTACTGCCGACGTGAGCGTCTGGCCGATCTCCTGGTTGTACCCACGGCTGACGAAGGTGATCTTGCCACCGCGATCGATCAGGAAGACCGAAGGGAGCGGGACCTTGTTGCCCAGATAGCGGCGCGCGACGAAGTTGAACTGGTCCTTCACGACCGGGAAGGTGATCTTGTTCTGTTTGAGCAGCTCGGCGACCTCTTTCTGCCCTTCGGCCTCGCTGTCGATGGCGACGGCGATGACCCGCAGGCCCTGCGCCTGGTGCTGCTCGTGCATCTGTTGCAGCCAGGGCAGCTCCTTCTTGCAGGGCTTGCAGTAGCTGGCCATGAACGAGACGAGGATGAGCTTGGTGCCCGCGTCCTCGGCGTCATCACCCACCAGCAGCATGGTGCCCGCCCGCGGCTGACCGGAGAGCTCGGCGTTGTAGACAGGCAAGGTGAACGACGGAGCTTCGACGCCCAGGGACGGCAAGTCATCCTCGGCGCCCGAGACCTCGCCCGCCCGCGCCAGGCTGGGGAGGGCCAGGAGAAACACCGCGCCCATCGTCAAAGACCGCCGCATGGCCACCTCGAGTCCGCATTGGTAGGGGAGCGAGCCTGTCATGCTCGCGCCCCGATGATCGTCGGCATCGGCTCTGAAGGCTCGGACGCCCACCCGGCCGGGCTTCTTCAGCCGGTTTCTCCCGCCACACGGGCGATCGCCTGTCCCACCCTCACCCGGGAGCCCTCGGCGAGCGACGGCTCGAGCACCACGCGGCCGCGCTCGAAGAGAAGGATGACCGTCGAGCCCAGCTCGAAAACGCCCAACTCCTCTCCTCGCTTGATCGGCACCGTCCGCTCGTAGCGCCGCCGCGAGACCCCGCGCCCGGCGTGAGTGACCACGTCGTCGTAGCTGGCGCGGATGCGCCCTACACACATCGCGCCGACCTTGACCACGGCGACCTTGCCCGCCGGTCCCCTGCCTAGAAAGGTCACCAGCCGCTCGTTGGAGCAGAACAGCTCCGGCACCCAGCGCACGCCCAAAGCGTTGACGGGATAGAGCTCGCCCGGGATGTAGCTGTAGCCCTCGATCTCTCCGGAGAGCGGTGCGTGGATGCGATGGTAGTCGCGCGGCGAGAGATAGAGCGTCAGATACGCTCCGCCCTCGAAGGTGCGGCCGTCGAGTGGATCGTTGAGCAGCGTCGCCAGGGAGTACTCGCTGCCCTTGGCCTGCACCAGCTTGCCCTCTTCGGCGATGCCCAGCGCGGCCACGCGCGCATCCACCGGAGAGGCGACGGTGCTCTCGTCGCCTTCCAACGGGCGCGCCCCCGCCTTCAGGCGGCGGGTGAAGAACTCCTGGAACGTCGCGTACTCCGAGACGCCAAGCTCGGCCTCGGCGGTCTCGACTCCGAACCCTCGAACGAAGGCACGCATGGCCGCCTGATGCACGAGTGCAGGCATGCCCGAACGCGCGGCGGCGCCCACGGCGCGGCTCAGAGCGGACTTGGGGAGCAGCGACAACAGACGGGTCAGTGAGCTATCGAGCACGGCCGGGAGAATCCTTCAGGGCTGGCTGGTCACAGGCAACGTGGTGGCGGGCACGGCGTTGGGCGTGGCCGGAACGACGGTGAGCGTTCCGGGCTGCGCGGGGGCCTGCGGCGCAGGAGCCTCGGTTGCCGCAACCTTGGCGGCCTTGGGCTCGGTCTTCTCGTCGACGGGAACCAGCTTGCCGTCCACCACCCTGAACCTCCTGGGGAGCATCTCGGAGGCGGGGCGAACCGACTCGACCTTGCCGCCAATGACGACCACGGCCTTCCCGATGAAGCCGGAGAACTGCTCGCGGCACTTGGAGAGGTCCTGAAGCTCCCAGGACCGGCCCCCTGCCCGGCCTCCGACGAAGACCTCGGTCGTCGGCTCGAAGCAGCGACCGAACCTCGAGACGAACTCCTGCTCGCTCATTCCAGCGCCCGGCTGCTCGGCGATACCGGCGTCGGCCGCACCTGGCGCGCCCGCCGCTCCCGCACCGGCATCATGACCGCCCGCGCCGGCGGACCCGCCTTCCAGGGCCGGACGAGAGACGGCGCGGGCCACTTCGAGCTGGCGCTCCAGGGCCTCCTGCGATGCCTTGGATTCCGCGCGCTCCTGCTCGATCTCCACCTTGAGCTTCGCCGCCACCTCGGCGTCGAGGCTGTTGGACTCGACCCGGGAGAGCAGAGCGAGCACCGTGTCGGCGCGCGGGTCGACGCTGGCCTTGTCCATCCGCTCCCTGAGCACCTCCAGCCAGAGATCACGCGCCTGCTGGTACTCCTTGGAGGGAAGCCGGTTCTTCTCGCAGCCGGTGGCAGCCAGGCCGACGGCCAGCAGCGATAGGACAACGCAGGTTTTTCTCATGGCGGACGCGAGGATACCCGGCCCACGGCAACGGGGGCAACCAAGCTCACACCCCGAGGAACAGCCGCTTGCCAAAGTTGAGGGCGAGGTCGGCGTCGAAGATCTTCTGCGCCGAGGTCTCGATGTCGTACTCGACCCGGTGATACTCCACGGTCCGCGCGTCCGAGTCGTGGATGACGAAGCAGGCGCGGTTGTCATAGTCGCGCGGCTGCCCGACGCTGCCCACCGAGATCATGTACTTGTAGCCGCGGCGGATGCCGAACTTCTGCGCCACCACGTCGTTGACCTCGCCGTTGCCGACCGCGAAAGCCTTGCACAGGTGCAAGTGGCCGATGAAGGTCACCTCGGGCAAGGCCTCCACGTGCGGCATCAGCTCGCGTGCCTGCTCGAGCGCGAAGATGTACTCGTAGGCACGAGGATCGATCGGAGAGCCGTGGCAGAAGCCGATATCGCCGATGCGGTAGGTGAACGGCAAGCTCTTGAGCCAGGTCATGTGCTCGGTCTCGAGGACCGAAGCCGACCAGTCGAGAGCGTGCCTCGCAGCGTCGTAATAGA
>JACRCT010000804.1 GCA_016218885.1 Deltaproteobacteria bacterium
ACCGCGCTGATGAGGAGCAGCAATCTGCATCAAGGCGCACACACTGGTTGTGACGAAACGACCTCGGCCCGGTAGACTTCGACGCCAATTCGGAGATTCGCGCGGGGGGGAGCTGCGATGCGATGCCGTGAAGGTCATGGCGCGGGGCCGTCTCCATGTCGGGACCTGGCCGGGATGAGGCCACCTCCCGTTCCTCGATGGAGACGGGGCGCCCGTTACTGATGCCCACCGCGCCCTCCGCCAGGTCGGGCCGGCCGGGACTACCTCTTCTGCCTCGGAATCCCCAGCATCGAAGGTGGCGCTCGACGGTGAAGTCGGTTTGGTGCCTCGGTCGAGCACGCGGCCGAGGTCCTGATGCCCGGGGTCTGCTCCAGGCCGCGGCGATGCATGCGCGAGAATGCTCTTGCTCACCCTGAAGAACAGCGACTTGCGTGGATTGTCTTTGGCCTGCTGCGCCCTTTCCCTGGCCCTGGGGGTGTCCGGGGCGGCGCTTGCCCAAAGCCGCAGCGACATCGAGGAGAGCCATCGCGCGACGGAAGAGATGCTCTCGCTCGATGTGGAGCGCTACGTGCTTCCCAACGGTCTGGTGGTCGTGCAGGCCCCCGATACCTCGACCTCGAGCGTCCTGGTCTGGATGACATTCCGGGCCGGCGCCCTCTATGAGCCTCCGGAGCGCAGCGGCCTGGCCCACCTCGTCGAGCACCTCATGGCGACGGGCCCGACGCCCGAGACCGATTACCAGGGGCTCCTGGCGCGACGGCGGGCGCGCTCGTTCAACGCCTTCACCGGCGTCGACAAGATGATCTTCACTACGGTGGTGCCGGCGGAGGAGTTGCCGTTGGCGCTCTGGGTCGCCGCCGATCGCCTGGGCACGCTGCCCGGCTTGCTCGACGCCGCGCTCGTGGAGAAGGAGCGCGGCGTCATCGAGCAGGAGCGTGCCGAGCGGCTCGTGGATGTTCCCTACGGATTGGTTGAGGAGCACATCCTGGCCCGGCTCTTCCCTGTCCCGCACCCGTTGCATGGCGGGGTGCTCGGTACGCCCGCAGAGCTCGGGCGGGTGACGCTGATCGAAGTCCGCGACTTCATCGCCACGCGGCTGGTGCCGGCCAATGCCACGCTCACGATCGTGGGCAACTTCGACTCGGCCCTCGCCCATCGCCTCGTGGAACAAGGATTGGGGCGGCTGGCCTCGGGGCGTCGCGCTCAGCCCCCGCCTGTGTTCCCGCCAAGTGCAGGTCTCGTCGACAAGACAGAGGAGAGGATCTCCCGGCAGCCGAGGATCTCGCTTGCCTGGCGCTTCCGGGACGTCGCGCCCGACCACTCCCTCGCGCTGGAGCTCGGGGCGCAGATGCTCACGCTCCTCGTCGATGGCGCATTCGGCATGCGCATCGAAGCCGACTACGCGGAGCATGCCGGGGGTGAGTCCGTCTTCCGCATGGACCTCGAGCTGCCATACGACGAGCCGGTGGCGGTGGTGGAGGACGACGCCAACGGATTCCTGCGCATGCTCACCCTGCGTGAGATGCCGGTCGACTTCATCCTCACTGCCCACTTGGCCATGGACCGAGCGGCCCTGTTCGCGCTCGACCAGCTAGAGGGGCGCGCCCGGATCCTGGTCAAGCTTGAGAGTCTCTTCGAGCGCCCTGAGAGCGTGGGGGCGTTCCTGTTGCGGCACTGGGAGATCGAGCGGGAGCTGGTGCGGGACACTGCGCGCGTCTTCCTGCGCCAGCCGAGAGTCATCGTTCACGCCCGGCCGACCCGACCCCGGCCCGCCCGCGTGACGAGGCAGGACGAAGAATGAGACGCCCTCTTTGCGCCCCTGCGCTCGCGGCTGTGTGCCTCCTTCTCGCCGGTTGCCCGCCAGCCGCCGTTTCTGTCGTGAGCGAAGCGAGCGAGACACCGAGCTCCTGGGAGCACACCCCGCCGCCCGATCCGCTCCCGGCAAGCCCCGTCAGCCCCGCGAGAGTCGCCGATACTCCTCTTCTCTCGGGCCTGCGGGTGGTGGTGGTCGAGCAACACCGCAGGCCGGTGGTCGTTGTCCAGCTCGTGCTTCCTCGCGGAAGTGCTGGCGACCCGGCCGAGCAGGCAGGCCGGACCAACCTGGCGGTCAAGCTGCTGAGCGACTACTACGAGCGCTCGCCCTCCGGGACCGAGCTGGTGGACGAGAAGTCCTTTCGGCGTCAGGTAGCCGAAGCGGGCGGGGCGCCGTCGGTCGTGGTCTCCTCTGACTTCGCCCTCCTCGGCATCGCCGGCTACGCCCAGGACACTCCCCGCTACCTGCGGCTGCTGGCCGCGGCGGTGCTCAGCCCGCGGCAGGGGGCGCACTCCTTCAGCTCGAGGCGCAACGCGGCGCTCGACGCGCTGGAGGATCTCGAGGTTGGCGACCCCGAGGCCTTCGCTCTGTACCTCGCGCAGATCCCTTTCGGCGTCGGCCACCCGTACGCCCGGCCGGTGCTCGGGACCGTGCCGGCCCTGGAGAACCTCTCCCTCGACGAGGTTATCGCCCGCCAACGCGAGCTGCTCACGCCGCGTGGTGCGACCCTCCTCATCGTCGGAGACGTCGAGGCGCGACGGGTCCTTTCCGAAGCCAAGGCGGCGCTGGGGAGCTGGCAGGGCCCGGCCAGGCAACCACAAACGGTCGCTGCGCCGGCCCTCCCCGGCAAGAAGCGGGACGTCGCCTTCATCCCGCGCGAGTCCGCGTCCACCGTTGTGGCGTGTGCCTCCCGAGCGCTCAGCGACGTGCAGGGCGCCGACGCGGCCTTGGACGTCCTTGCCGCGGTGCTCGGCGCCGGGCCTCACGGCCGCCTGGCGGCGAGCCTGCGTGAGCGCCACAGGCTGACCTACGACGCCAACGCGAAGATCGTCCGCCTGCGGTACGCGCGCGCATTCCTCGCGTGCTCACGGCTGAATGCGGACCGGGTGGAGGAGGGGATTCGTGTCTTTCGGGAGACGCTCGCCTCGATAGAGGAGCGGGCGCCCGAAGAGGCAGAGCTGGCGCGGGCGAAGGCGCAACTGCACGCCGAGCTCGACGCCGCCAGCGAGGACGTCCGGGGGCTCGCCGGCCTGTGGCTGGAGGCCATCGTCGAGGGTCGCGGGGCTCCCGA
This sequence comes from Deltaproteobacteria bacterium, assembly GCA_016218885.1. Classification (GTDB taxonomy): domain Bacteria; phylum Myxococcota; class Myxococcia; order Myxococcales; family UBA5297; genus JACRCT01. Next base: position 3,105 of record JACRCT010000804.1, read on the forward strand.
GCTCGAGCGGCGAAGGGCCGAGATCGAGAAGGTGAACGCCGAGGACGTGCAGAAGCTCGCCCGCCGGGTTCTCGCTCCCGCCACCCTCCGGTGGATCTTCTCCGGAGAGCGCTCAGCCTGCAGCCAAGCGATCGAGGCCAACGGCCTCGGCAGGCTGCGCGTCCTCCACGGGGTCGGCTGGTAGACGCGACCCGCACGGGCGCAGCTTTGCCTGCCAGCGCACCGTGCGACCAGATCGCCGCTCTTCACGCCAGAACGGGGGCGCGGCATCTCTCCCATGGCGGGCACGCGGGCCGGGAGCGAGCGCTCGCCAAGCCGTGCTTCTGGCTCGAGCTCCGGCTCAGGGGGCCGCCCGCCCCTGGCAGGAATCCTCTTGCCGGTGAGGCGGTTTTCGCTGGGAAATCGCACGGGTCAGGGAAGGGAGCTGGCGCCCGCTCGCCGCAGTTGGAAAGCGCTTGGCGCCAAGGGTCGCTCGCCATACAGTGCGCCCGCCTGGCGCGCCGGCCCGTACGTTCCACCCTGCCAGCCGAGGACATGCCATGACGAGCCTCTCCACCACCTATCTGGGATTGAAGCTGCGCAACCCGCTTGTGGTCTCGAGCAGCTCCCTGACCGACTCTCCCGACAAGCTGCAGCGCCTGCAGGAAGCAGGGGCGGGCGCCGTGGTCCTCAAGTCGGTCTTCGAGGAGCAGATCGAGCTCGAAGCCCAGAAGCTCGACCAGAGCCTCAACGCCGCCGAAGAGCTGAGCGCCGAGGCGACCCGCATGTTCGCCGACATCCCCTTCGATGTCGGACCTGGCGAGTACCTGAACCTCGTGGAGAAGTCCAAGCGCGCGGTCAGCATCCCGGTCATCGCCAGCATGAACTGCCTGCACGGTGGCAAGTGGGGCGCCTTCGCCAAGAAGATCGCCTCCGCGGGCGCCGACGCCCTCGAGCTCAACCTCTACTCGCTGCAGACCAACCCGGAGAAGACCGGGGCGCAGGTCGAGAACGAGTACCTGGATGCCGTTTCCGAGGTGCGCGCGGCGGTCAGGATCCCCTTGGCGATCAAGCTCAGCCCGTTCTTCAGCTCCATCCCCAACATGGTGGCGCAGCTGGCGGCCCGCGGCGCCAACGCGGCGGTGCTCTTCAACCGCTTCTTCCAGCCCAACCTCGACATCTTCGCCATGAAGAGCGTGGCGCGGCTGCACCTGTCGCAGCCCGACGACGCGCTCCTGCCGCTGCGCTGGATCGGCCTGCTGCACGGGCGCGTCCCGAACATCGAGCTCGCCGCGACCTCGGGCATCCTCGATGGCCAGACCGCGCTCAAGATGATCCTCGCCGGCGCGCGTGTGTCGATGGTGTGCTCGGCCATCTTCAGGAACAAGGAGCAGCACCTGACGCACATGCTGGCCGAGATGGAAGCCTGGATGCGCGCCAAGGAGTACCAGAGCATCGACGAGGTGCGCGGCATCCTGTCGCAGAAGTCCAACCCCGAGGCGCAGGCGTTCGAGCGCAGCCAGTACATCAAGTCGCTCGTCGGCTTCGACTGAGGCCCCCCTTTTCTCCCGCGAAGCAGAGCTGAAGAACCGAAGTTGAGCTGAAGAACCTTTGAGGAGGCAGTCCATGTCGTCCAGCACCCGCAAGCCCGACCTCGCCACCATTGACGGCAACACCGCCGTCGCTCACGTGGCGCACGCGGTCAGCGAAGTCATCGCCATCTACCCCATCACCCCCTCGTCCGTGATGGGCGAGATCTCCGACGAGAAGTCGGCGGTGGGCGAGAAGAACATCTTCGGCACCGTCCCGCTGGTGGCGGAGATGCAGTCCGAGGGCGGCGCCTCCGGCGCGGTCCACGGTGCGCTGCAGGCCGGCGCCCTGACCACGACGTTCACCGCGTCGCAGGGCCTGCTGCTGATGATCCCCAACATGTACAAGGTGGCCGGCGAGCTCACCCCGACGGTCTTCCACGTCTCGGCCCGCGCGCTGGCCTACCACGCGCTGTCGATCTTCGGAGATCACTCCGACGTGATGGCGACCCGGCAGACGGGCTGGGCGATGCTGGCCTCGGGAGCTATCCAGGAGGTGATGGACCTGGCGCTCATCTCCCACGCCGCCACGCTGGAGTCGCGCCTGCCGTTCCTGCACTTCTTCGATGGCTTCCGCTCCTCGCACGAGGTGCAGAAGATCGAGGAGCTGTCCTTCGACGACATGCGGCACATGATGGACGAGGACCTGATCCGCGCTCATCGTGAGCGCGCCCTCTCGCCCGATCATCCGGTGATGCGCGGCACCGCGCAGAACCCGGACGTCTACTTCCAGGGGCGTGAGACCGCCAACGTCTTCTACGATCGCTGCCCGGGCATCGTGCAGAAGACCATGGACAAGTTCGCCGCGCTGACCGGCCGCCAGTACCACCTGTTCGACTACGTGGGCGCGCCCGACGCGGAGCGGGTGGTGGTGATGATGGGCTCGGGCGCCGAGGTGGCGCACGACACCGTCGAGTACCTCAACGCCAAGGGCGAGAAGCTGGGCCTCTTGAAGGTCCGCCTGTTCCGGCCCTTCGACGTCTCGGCCTTCATCAAGG
>JACRCT010000805.1 GCA_016218885.1 Deltaproteobacteria bacterium
CAGCACCCGAGCGAAGGAGAGCGTGTGCTCGATGTCGTGCGTCACGCCGAAGAGGGTGGCCCGAGTCCAGTGCGCGCGAGCGCGCAGCAAGAGCGGCCCGCGCTGGGCGCGGTCCAGTCCGCGGAAGGGCTCGTCGAGCAGCACCAGCCGCGCGTCGCGGCGCGCCATGGCGCGGCCCAGGCGGACACGCTGGCCCTCTCCACCCGAGACCAGCCCTCCTCCCGCGCCGAGGGAGGTCTGCAGCCCGCAGGGCAGCTTCTCGAGGAGGGCCTTCAAATCCGCCGCCTCCACGGCACAGCCGACGCTCGTGGCTCCTCCGCTCGTCCCGTAGCGCAGGTTCTCGGCCAGGGTGCGATTCCACAGCTGCACCGAGGGGTCGACCCAAGTCGTCTGCTCGCGAAGGCGGGCGAGGCGGCCCCGGTCGAGCGTGGCCCCGTCGACCAGGACCTCGCCTGCAGCCGGCGTGTGCCAGCCCAGGAGCAGACCGAGCAGGCTCGACTTGCCTGCTCCCGAGCGTCCCACGACTGCGACATGAGCGCCGGGCGCCACGCTCAGCGTCACGTCCTCGAGGATGGTGTGACCCCCGGCAACCACCCGCACCTGATGCAGCCCGAGCGCGGTACCGAGCTGCGCGGCCGGCGCAAGGGCGGGCACGTCCTCCTGAAGCTCGGCTTCCTCGTCGGGTGCGCCCAGCGGCTCGAGGATCCGCAGCGCGGCGTTGCGCTGCCCGGGCCACTGCTGCAGCAGGATGGCGATCTGGCTGCCGACCACCGGCAAGCTCAAGGTCCAGTAGATGAGCAGGAGCGCGCTGCCTACGCCGCCCGAGCGTTGCAGATAGCCCGCCATGAGCGCGATGGCCGCTGCGGCGCCGAGCGCTGCCTCCAGCGCCTGGAGGGCCACGACCACCCGCTGCATCGCGTAGCCCGTGCGAGCCCACTCGACCAGCATGGCTTCATGCTCGGTCCGTACGCTGCGCTCGGCTCCATGGGCTCGCACCGCGAAGAGCCCCAGCAGGGCATCGAGATAGAAGCGGCTGAGCACGCCGGCATGGACGCGCAGCCTCATCTCCTGCTCGGTGAGCCAGCGCTGGGCGGCGGCGGGGATGGCCACGCACCCCACGGCGATGGCGACGACGGCCGGCGCGCTCGGGGGATCGAGCCAGGAGATGCCGGCAACGAGCACGACCAGCTCCGCCACGCTGCGCGTGAGCTGGCCCCCAAGGTTGGGGAAGGTGCGCAGCAGGGACATGGAGTGCCCGCGCGCAGCCATGTCCGATACCGGCCGGCTGTGGAAGTAGCGGTCGCCCAGCCGCGGCAGCTTGCTCAAGAAGGCGATGCGGAAGCGCGCCTCGAGCCGGCGACCGAGCCCCCGAAGCCCGGACGCCAACCGGTGCTCGAGCAGGAGCGTGAGGAGGAGGAACCCCAGGACCGTCGCCGCCGCCCCGAGCCGCTGCAGGCCCAGCGGGAGCATCCAGGCGGCATCGACCACGCCGCGCAGCAGGAGCCCCTCCACCAGCGTCCCGCCCGCCGCGGCGAGCGACGCCGCTGCGAGAGCGATGGGGGCGAGCACGCCGTCCTGGCGCACCATGCGCAGCAGCGTCCCCAGCGGTCGCTCCGGCGGCTCGTCGAGCACCGCGGCCAGCCGCGGAAGGAGCGCGCGCTCCGGCTCGGACGCCGCGCCCGTCCTGGGCCGCTGCCCCTGCACCTGGACGAGCACCGCCCCGCGCATGGCCAGCATCTCCTCCGCGGGGGCGGGCTCCTCAGGGCGCCGCGGCGCGGGGCGCGCGAACCAATAGCCCTCCGGGACCTGCTCGAGCAGCGCCGCAGGATCGCTCCGCCCGACCGCGAGGAGGCTCTCGACCAGGCGTGACGCCTCGGAGCCGCGGCGCACTGCCTTGCCCGCCGTGAGCGACTCGGTGAGGCGCACGCAGGCATCCAAGGCGGCCAGCGCGCGCCAGCTGCTGTCCGCGCAGGCTTCGGCACACAGCCGGGCGGCAGGCAGCCCCAGCTCGGTCATCCGCGCCGACAGGGGCTCGAGGAATTCAGGCGAGCCAGCGTGGTCGCGCCAGTCCTTCGCTGGGACCCGATGGGTGTGCAGGTAGAGCAGCTCGCGGAAGCGGGCCCTGGACATCCACCGGCGGCCGTTTCCAGGGTCCATGACCTGCACCAGCGGGCCATGGGTGCGCCACGCGACCACGAAGTGCGTGAAGCCGTTCGGCAGGGAGACCACGACGAGGGCGGGGAGCGATCTGGCTTCGCGCCGCAGCAGGTGGTTGGCCGGCACCATGATCTGCTGCGCCTCGAGCCCGAGCTGGCAGGCGATCTCCTCGAGAGTATCGATGGAGGTCCCGTCGACGTCGGTCTGGCAGGCCTCCCGCAGGCGGCCATAGCTGGCGTGGATGCCGAAGCCTTCGAGCAGGCACTTGAGCGCCGCGGGTCCGCAGTCCATCGCCGAGGTCTGGATGACCTCGGGCGAGAGAAGACGACGCGCCGAGCCAGGCCGGGGCGCCACGGTCACCCTCCACCGACCTGCGCCGGCCGGACCACGGCAGGCGTGCGGTCCACCAGCCTCCCCGCCAGGCGCAGAAGGAGGGCCGCGGGAGAAGCCTGCTCCACCGCCACCTCCAGCGTCCCTGGCAGCCCATGCTGCACCGGGATGGGCGAGGCCGCATCCGACACGAGATCGCACTCGACCCGGAGCCGGCCCTCCCGCAGCTCCTGGCCGACGCTGCGCACGGTGGCGCGCAGAGCCCCGTACTGCGTCCACGGGAAGCCCGCCAGGCGCAGCAGCGCAGGTGCACCGGGGCGGATGCGGCCCAGGGCCGAAGCAGGCTCGTATTCGGCCACTGCGCGCAGCGTCCCCGGCGGGACGACGGCGCCGAGCCGGTCGCCTTCCTGAAGGTACTCGCCGAGCTTGACCGGCCGCGCCTCACCCAGCCGCCCGGAGACAGGCGACACGATTCGCCGGCGGACGATCTCGTTCTCGAGCGAGGCGATGCGGCTCTGGACGATGTGCTGCTCTCCCTCGAGAGCGGCCGCCTCCCGCTGCAGGCGCTCGAGAGTCGCCCGGCGGCTCGATTCGCCGGTGCGCTGCTCCCAGCTCGCGCGCTCCAGGCCGAGCCGCAGGGCGCTCGCCGCAGCGCGGCGCTGCTCGGCATCGGCCTCGGCACGACGCCTCTCCGCCTCTTGCAGGGCCCCGGCCTCGAAGAGGCGCCTTTTGCGCTCGAGCTCGTCCTCGGCGAGGCGGACGGCGGATTGGCTCTCCTCGCCGCGAGCGCGCTCCTCCTCCACGCGCGCGATGTCGGCCCTGCTCGCGTCGCGCTGCGCCCGGTCGAGCAGGCCAATCTCGGTGCGCAGTCCCTTGAGCTGCGGGCCGATGGCGGCGAGGCGAGCCCGCTCCTGCTCGAGCTCGAGACGCTGGGGCTCGCTGTCGAGCTCGACGAGCACCTCTCCCTCTTCCACAAAGCGGTCGAGGGTGAGGCGGCTGGCGACGACTCGACCCGAGACACTGGGCTCGATGGGGTGACTCTCTTGATCCACCTCGATCCGCGCCGAGACACTGACGGCGTAGACGGTGATGCGAGCGAGAAATAGCCACGCGCACCAGGCGACCAGGGCCGCGACGAGGAAGGCTACGGTCGCGGTGTGACGTCCGCCGGCGCGCAACGAACGCAGGGTGTGTTGAAAGGCGATGGACATGGAAGCGACGGGACAGGGCGGACTGTAGCAGGCCGAGCGGTCGGGTCACCAGAAGCGCGCCTCGATCTCCAGGCAGAACGAGGAGGGCAGATCCTGGCGATCGCGCTCTTGGTGATCGGCTCGCCCACCCGCTGGATAGCGAAGCGCTTCACCTTTGCACCCTTCCTTCCGAATCGCCGGCGGCTGCTGGACGGTGACGCGCAGAGCCCTGTCGGCTTTCCTAAAGACGCCGGAGCTCCCCCTTCCTGGCACCCGGCGCCGCCGCCGCTCCCAGCCTATTGGGTTGGCCGGTTCCAGGCAGAAGAGGCCGAAAGGCCGGCTGCGGCGCATTCCCAACCAGGAAGGGGACGGATCCCATGAAGGCGAATGACTTCAACCTCATCAAGGCGCTCGAGTTCCACCCGGAGGCCGGCAACCTCCTGCTGGGCAAGAACCGCATGCTGCTCTTCCGGCAAGAGGCTCTCGCGACCCTGCGCAAGCTCCTCGTCGAGCAGCTCGGCGAAGGCTTGAGCCGCTCGATCCTGACCCAGTTCGGGTTTCGCTGCGGCCGCGAGGATCACCAGGCCATCTCGAAGCACTACCAGTGGGACTCGGAGGCCGAGGAGCTCGCCTCCGGCCCGGTCTTGCACACCTGGGAAGGCCTGGTCCGCGCGGAGCCGACCTTGATCGACTTCGACCGCGCCAAGGGCCATTTCCACATGAAGGGGCGCTGGATCAACTCCTACGAAGCCACGCTCTACCTCAGCGAGTTCGGGCCGGCGACCGGGCCGGTCTGCCACACGCTGGTGGGGTACGCGAGCGGCTGGTGCACCTCCTTCTTCGGCCAGCCGCTTCTCGCGATCGAGCCGACCTGCCGCGCCAAGGGCGACGAGATGTGCTCGTTCGAGATCCGGCCCGAGGGGAGGTGGGGCTCGGAGGCCGAGCCCTTCAGGCAGGCGTTGGCGCAGACCACCAGCTCGCTCACCCGGGAGCTGGAAGACAAGCTCTCGCTCATCGAGTCCCAGCGCGCCGCCATCGCCCAGCTCTCGACGCCCATCATCCAGGTCTGGGACGAGATCCTGTGCCTGCCCATCGTGGGGACCATCGACACCGCTCGCAGCTCCGAGATGACCGACCGGATGCTCGATGCGGTGGTCCGGCAGCACGCGCGGGCGGTGATCGTCGACATCACCGGCATCGACATGATGGACACCAAGACCGCCGACCACTTCATCAAGATGGCCAAGGCAGTGCGCCTGCTGGGCGCCGAGCCGATCCTCACCGGGATCAGCCCCTCCATCGCCCAGACGTTGACGCACATCGGCGTCGACCTCGACGGGATCCGCACGCTGCGCAGCCTGCGCGACGCGCTCAGCGCCCTGCTCCAGAAGGAGGTCATCGTCGAGGAGAGGGCGTCGGAGCATTCCCATGGAAACTGAAAGGATCCCCCTCCTCGAGATGAACGGGAATCTCCTGGTCAGCATCCAGCGGGAGCTGAGCGACGTCGACGCGCTCACGCTGCAGAACGACATCCTCCAGCGGCTGCGCGAGTCCGGGAGCCGAGGGGTGCTCCTCGACGTCTCGGGGATCGAGGTCGTGGACAGCTTCATCGCCCGGGTCTTCAACGACATCGGGTGCGCCGCCGCCGCGCTGGGTGCCCAAGCGGTGCTGGTGGGGCTGCGCCCCGCGGTGGCGGTCACCCTGGTGGAGATGGACGTCGAGCTGGGCCGGATTCGCACCGCGCTCACGCTCGAGCGGGCCCTCGCCCTCCTCGGGAGGACGCCCAAGGGGCCAGCCCCCTCACGAAGGGAGCCACGGCCGCGACCCGCGTGAACCGGACGACCTGGGAGCGCCCGGACGATTCTGCCGGAGCAGGGCAAGGAGAGGCCGATGGAGGTCAGGCTCAAGCAAAGGCTCGAGGGGCTGCTCTCGGGCGCGCTCGGCCGCGCCCCGCTGGAGGCGATGCTGAAGCAGCTGGGACCGCTCGCGGAACGACGGGTCGGCTCGCTCACCTCGAGCGAGGTGGCGCTGTGCATGAGAAGCGTGGCCCTCGCGCTGCGCGTGTGCTGCCCCGAGTCCCAAAGCGTCGACTCGGCGAGGCGCCGGGTCGAAGCCGTGCTCGTTGCCGAGGCGAGCTCGCCCCCCGCTCTCGTCCCGCGGCAAGAGCGACCGGCGACGAGGGCGCCCGCGCCTGGGCGAGCCGGGGGCGAAGAGGTGGTGGAGCGCAGCATCGGAGTCGGCTGCTTCGACGATGCCATGCAGGCGCGGGTTGCCGCCAAGCTGATGGCCGAGAGGCTCGGCTTCACGACGACCTTCGTAGTGAAGATCGCCACGGCGGTCAGCGAGCTGGCGCGCAAC
>JACRCT010000806.1 GCA_016218885.1 Deltaproteobacteria bacterium
CTCCCCGAAGGAGAGCAGCCCGCCCGCTTCGAAGAGGAACCCCTCGCGCAGGAGGAAGGCGACGAGCGCGTCGAGCTCCGGCCGGAAGATCCCCCGGAAGTCGGCCATCCGGGACACCTGCTCCCAGCAGCCCTCCACCGTGACGCCGCCGAGCTGAAGGGCCATCGCCATGAGCTGGTGAACCAGGACCGGCCAATTCCCAGAAGTGTCGGACCCGGCGGCTATCGTCCTCTCTACGCTGACGCGGCGTCAGCGCATCACGGGAGGAGGGGCTATGGCGAAGCAGCTGCGAGGGAAGGTAGCCGGCGGTGTCGGCGAGCTCACGCGCGACCTGGGCGAGATGATCGAGAGGTCGCGCCACCAGGTCGCGCATGCGGCCAACGCGGCGATGACCGCTCTGTACTGGGAAATCGGCGCGCGGATCCGCACCGAGGTGCTGAAGGACAGACGTGCTGTGTACGGGCAGCGGGTCATTTCAGTGGTCGGTCGCAAGCTGGAAGCGCAGTACGGTAGGAGCTTTGGCGAGAAGAGCCTACGAAGGATGGTCCAGTTCGCCGAAGCTTTCCCTGACCGCGAGATTGTCGCCACACTGTGGCGACAATTGGGTTGGGCGCATTTCAGAGAGCTCGTGCCGCTGAAGGACGAGACCAAGCGCGAGTTCTACGCCGAGATGTGCCGGGTCGAGCGTTGGAGCGTGCGTCAGCTGCGCCAGAAGGTGCAGAGCATGCTCTTCGAGCGCACCGCACTCTCCAAGAAGCCCGACAAGCTCATCCGCAAGGAGCTGGAGGCCCTGCGGAAGAACGACGAGGTCACCCCCGAGTTGGTCTTCCAGGATCCCTACCTCCTCGACTTCCTCGGGCTCGAGGACGCCTTCAGCGAGGAGGACCTCGAAGCGGCGCTGTTGCGCGACGTCGAGCGCTTCCTGCTCGAGTTGGGCACCGGGTTCGCCTTCGTCGCCCGGCAGAAGCGCATCGCAGTCGATGGCGACGACTACTACATCGACCTGCTCTTCTACCACCGCAGGATGCGACGCCTGGTCGTGGTGGAGCTCAAGATCGGCGAGTTCCAGCCGGCCGACGCGGGGCAGGTGACCTTCTACCTGCGATGGGTCGACAAGAACGAGCGCCTCCCCGGCGAGGAGTCGCCGGTGGCCATCATCCTGTGCGCCGGGAAGAAGCAAGAGACCGTCGAGTACCTCGACCTCGGCAAGGAGGGCATCCACGTCGCCGAGTATCTGACCGAGCTTCCGTCGCGGGAGACGCTGCGGGCGAAGCTGCGGCAGGCGGTGGCGAAGGCGCGAGCGCGTAGCGAGCATCAGGCTCATCAGCCCCGCACGCCCTCGAGTAGCGCGTCCACGTCCTCGGGACGGGTGTCAAAGCTCGCCATCAGCCGGATGTAGCCCTGTCCGCGACTCGAGCAAGAGCGCTGCCGGTACTGGTACTCGGGCGTGGTCGCGCAGGGGGCGGTCTCGCCAGGAACCCGGTCGAGCCGGCGGGCAGGTGGCCACGGTGCTGAACAGCCCGGCGATCCCTCTCTCGGCCTCGCGCCGCTCGACCAGGAAGTCGGTCTGGTTCGAAGAGGCGTCGGTCCAGGTCACGTACGGCGCGTTGACCTCCAGGCCGCGGGCAAACACGTCGGAGGGCGCGGCCGGGGGCGTGACCGCGGTGACCGGCCGCTGGGGAGTGGATGCCATTCTGAGCATCAGACGCAGAGGCGCAGCTCCACCTTCCCGTCCTCGAGCATGCGCAGCCGGTCCCCCGCGATCGGAGTGCCATACCGCAGCAGATGCGTGAGGCCTTGGCGGTCGCTCGCTGCCACGTGTGCGCCGGCCTCCAGCGACGCTTCTTTCCGTCGCCCACGGACCACCGCGGCAGCTCGACCTGCATCGACTCCACCTGCAGCCTGCTCATGGTGTCGTTGGGGCTCGTCCTTCGAGAGCCCGCGCCGTCGCACCATCGCCAGCGTCTTGATGATCACCCGCGAAAGGATCCGCTCCAGGTCCCCGCCGATATCGGCAAGCTCCGACCGGCGCTACACCTCAGTGTCGAGGAAACCTTTCGAAGTTCGGGCCGTTGAGCGAGACGGCCCCGAAGTTCGAGCAGCTGCTTCCGTTGATGGGGCGGCTGCCTCAAAAAAGCAACACGATCCACATTCCCAGATAGGGTCCACAGCGACATCATCATCAGCCAAATTGGAATACCGGCCACAACAAGAGGAGCGACCTTCGAGAGCGTGATTGGACCCTGCGACGCAGTGACTGCCGAGAAGATCGCCCATCCAAGCTTTGCCCGATCAAGGATGCTCGTGACCCTCCCGAGGGACGAGGCCTAGGACGAAGCGCGCACTGCCGCCAGGACCGTCGCCTGCCTGCGGGGCGGCCGTCGCTCCAGGGCCACGGCGAGCACGTCATCGACCGTGCGAGCGGTGACCAGCGAGAGGCGCGCGCGCACCGGCGCGGGGATCTCCGCCAGGTCCTTTGTGTTGTCGGCCGGCAGCACCACTGTCGCGAGACCTTGGCGCACCGCAGCCAGCACCTTCTCCTTCACGCCACCGACGGGCAGCACCCTCCCTCGCAGGGTGATCTCGCCGGTCATGGCCACGCTGCGCTTGATCGGCACTCCGGTCGCCGCCGACACTAGCGCGCAGGCCATGGTCACCCCGGCCGAGGGGCCGTCCTTGGGGATGGCGCCCGCGGGCACGTGGATGTGCAGCTCGTGGTTGGCGAAGAAGTCCTCGGGGATGCCCAGCTCCTTCTCGCGAGCGCGGATGTAGGTGAGCGCGGCCTGCGCCGACTCCTTCATCACGTCCCCGAGCTGGCCAGTGAGGATGAGCCCGCCCCGACCCTTCATCGCCTGCGCCTCGATGTGCAGCACCTCGCCGCCCGCCGCCGTCCAGGCGAGCCCGGTGGCCTGGCCCACCTCGTTGGCCTCGAGCCCGGGCTCCGGCTGGTAGCGGGGCGGGCCGAGCAGCTTGGCCACGTCGTCCGCCTCCAGCCGCACCCGGCCGCGCCCCCGACCTTCGGCGACGCGGCGCGCGACCTTGCGGCAGAGCGAGGCGATCTCCCGCTCCAGGTTGCGCACTCCGGCCTCCCGCGTGTACTCGCGGATGACCCTCTTCAAGGCGCTCGCGCCGAAGACGAGCTGGCCCCTCTTGAGGCCGTTCTCCTTGAGCTGCTTGGGCACGAGGTGGCGCCGCGCGATGGCCAGCTTCTCCTCCTCGGTGTAGCCGGAGATCTCGATGATCTCCATGCGGTCGCGCAGCGGCTCGGGGATCTGCTCCACCAGGTTGGCCGTGGCGATGAACAGCGTCGCGGAGAGGTCGAAGGGCAGGTTGAGGTAGTGGTCGCGGAAGGTGCCGTTCTGCTCGGGGTCGAGCACCTCCAGCAGGGCCGCCGACGGGTCGCCGCGGAAGTCCTGGCCCAGCTTGTCCACCTCGTCGAGCAGGAACACCGGGTTGCGGGTCTTGGCCAGCCTCATCGCCTGCAGGATGCGCCCCGGCATCGCCCCCACGTAGGTGCGGCGGTGCCCGCGGATCTCCGCCTCGTCGCGCACCCCGCCCAGGCTCTGGCGCACGAAGGAGCGGCCCAGCGCCCGCGCGATGGAGCGTCCCAGCGAGGTCTTGCCCACTCCAGGTGGGCCGGCGAAGCACAGGATGGGCCCGCGGATGGCCTTCTTGAGCTTGCACACCCCCAGGTGCTCGACGATGCGCTCCTTGACCTTGGAAAGCCCGTAGTGGTCCTCGTCGAGGATGCGGCCGGCGCGGTCCAGGTCGAGCAGGTCCTCGCTGGCCTTCGACCAGGGCAGCTCCACCAGCCACTCGAGGTAGGTGCGCAGCACCGCCGCCTCGGCCGAGTCCTGGTTCATCTGCTCCAGGCGCTTGAGCTGCTTGCCGGCCTCCTCCTCGGCCTCGGGCGGCAGCCCCGCCTTGGAGAGCTTCAGGCGCAGCTCGCGCAGCTCCTCGGCGCGGTCGTCGGTCTCGCCCAGCTCCTGCTGGATCTGCCGCAGCTGCTCGCGCAGGTAGTACTCGCGCTGCGTCTTGTTCATCTCCTCCTTCACCTGGTCCTGGATCTTCTGCTGCATCTGCTGGACGGCCTTCTCCATCCGGAGCAGGTCGACGAGCAGCCGGAGCCGCGCGATGGGCTCCTGGGTCTCGAGCACCGCCTGGGCGTCGGCGACCTTGGAGCCCAGGTTCGACGCGATCAGATCCGCCAGGCGTCCCGGCTCGTGGATGCCGCCCACCACCATCAGGATGTCGGCGGGCAGGCGCTTGCCGGTCTCGGCGATCTTCTCGAGCAGCTCCTTGGCGGTGCGCATCAGCGCCTCGGCCTCGAGGCTGTTCTCGACCGGCGGCTCCTCGACGTGGACGACGCGGACGCGGAACGACGGCTTGTGCCGCAGGTACTGGACGACCTTGGCCTTGGCCAGGCCCTGCACCAGCAGGCGTACGCGGCCGTCGGAGAGCTTGCGCACCCGCATGATCATCCCGACCGTGCCGACGTCGTAGATGGTGTCGGAGGTCGGGTCCTCCTCGCCGGCCTCGCGCTGGGCCGCCAGGAACACCAGGCGATCCTTGGCCATCGCGTCGTTGACCGCGGCGAGCGACACGTCCCGGGCCACGAAGAGCGGCACGATCATGTACGGGAAGACCACCAGATCCCGGACCGGGAGGAGCGGCAGGACCTCCGGAAACTCGAGGGTCTC
>JACRCT010000807.1 GCA_016218885.1 Deltaproteobacteria bacterium
CACCGTGCCGTCGGCCTCGGGCAGGAACGGGTACTCGCTGAAGGGCGCGTAGCCCAGAAGGTGCGAGTGCTCGTCGTTGGTGTGCAGCAGCACCACCCGCTTGTTGGTCGGGGGCGCTGGAGTCGGCTTGTAGGGCGCCGGGCCCTGGGTGGGGACGAAGGGATCCTTGGCGACGGGTTCGCCGCTGCTGTCGATGGAGCAGGCGCCGAGCCCGACCAGCGCCAAGAGGAGGAATGAGGATAGGAGCTTACGCATGAGTGGTGTCCTCGCGCTCTAGGGCTGTTGGGAGGTGGTGGGGGTGGCGGCCGGGCCGTCCTCGGGGGAGGCAGGCGCGGTCGTCGGCGTGGCGGAGGCTGCCGGCGCAGTGACGGGACGCGTGCCGATGGGGGCGGCCAGGTCCAGGTTGGCGCTCAAGCTGAGGCCGAAGATGTAGGCCATGGTGCCGCCCGGCCAGGCGCCGTTCCACTCGCCCGGGAGCGAGTTGGTCTTGCTGGTGCGCTTGGAGAAGAAGACGTTGGAGAAGTTGGCGTGGACCCCGAACTGTCCGAGGTAGACCGAGGCCCCTAGCGTGGCGACGTGCTTGTCAGAGTCCGGTGGCGCGGGGTTGAGCGTCTCCTCCGGCAAGGTGTGCTGGTCGTAGATATAGCCGGCGCGCAGCGCGAAGCTCTCTGCCAGGCGGTACTCGCCGCCGATGTGGAAGAGCACGCTGTTCTTGCTGTTGCGCGGGCTGGCGCTGACCTCTTCGGTGCCGTCAGGGTTGACGAAGACGACGGCCAGCTCCTTGAAGCTCTTCCAGCGCTGGATCTCGAAGTCGGCCGAGAGGCTGAGGTCCTTGAGCGGCTCGTAGGCGAGGCCGATTCGGAAGTTGTGCGGCAGGGGGACCTCGGTGCGCACGTCGCGATCGTTGGCCTGGGTGTCGAAGGGCGGGTCGAAGTGGAAGTTGCTCTCGCCCTCCATCTTCAGGGTGACGCTGGAGCGCCAGGCGAAGGCCACCGCCAGCCCGTCGAGGGGGAAGAAGGTCACCCCCGCCGCTGCCCCCATCCCCGAGCCCGAGCCGGAGAGCTCCACGCTGCCCTCCTGTGCACCGCCGAAGCGCACGCCCTGCTTCATGTACACGCTCGCCGGCAGGTAGCGGAAGCTGGCGCCGATGGCGACGAGCTTGTGTGGGCGCCAGGCGAGCGTCGGGGCGACCTCGAAGACCGTCAGGGCGATATCCTCGATCTCCTCCCGTCCCAACCAGTCGGAGGGCCAGCCGAAGGTGGAGCCGTAGGGGACGAACACGCCCACGCCCAGCGCGACGTCGCCCAAGCCGGACTCGGCCAGCCGGTAGCTGGCGGCGAAGTGCGGCGGGGTGATGACGCCCGTCTTGCTCTGGGACTCGACCGGCTGGGCGTCAAGGCTGGTGTGCTTCCAGCGCGGCATCAGGCCGGAGCCGCCCAGCTGCAGGCGAAGCCCCTCCTGCGGGGCGATGTTGGCCGGGTTGTAGAAGATGGCCGAGGGGCTGATGGCGAGCGCGGCGGCGGCGGTGCCGCGGCCCGATTCGCGGGAGCCGACCTCGGAGACGGAGAAGCCTCCGGCAAGCACACCAGCGGGGACGAGCAGCGCGGTGGCCAGCGCGGCGGCGGGGAGAAGGCGCGAGGAGAGCGGCATCGAAGACCTCGAGATTGGGAAGTTCATGGGCAGCTCCTCACTGGCAGGGCTTGGTGTAGTCGGGATCGCAGATGAGCGGAGCGCCGGCGGAAGCGCTGGCCAGGAAGGTCACCAGCTGGCGCTGCATCCCCGCGGTCTTGGCCAAGGCGGCCGGGTAGGTCGCGGCGGCGGTGTTCGCCATGCAGGGCATGAGCAGCGCACCCACGGCAGAGGTGCCGTCGTCGCACAGCGAAGCTCCGCTCAGGGTGAGCTCGAAGGAGGTCTTGGCCAGGGTCTCGCTGGAGACCTTGAAGGCCGCGGCCAGCTTCTTCTGGGTGTCTGCGGCGTGCAGCGGCGCTTCGGCCATGGTGCCGCCGGGGGCGACGACCTGGACGAGCGTGGGGATGGGCGTGGGAATGGAGGACGAGGCGGCGGCGCCGTAGAGCGGGTCGCCGGGCTCCAGGGCCCAGCGGAAGGCGGCGACGCTCTCCGCTGTCTTGAGGTTGAGCATGGTCAGGCCCGGCTCGGCGCTGGTGTTCACCCCCGCGGCGGCCAGCTGGGCGGCGATGCTCTGGCGCACGCCGGGAGCGAAGACCGCGCCAAGCTCGGCGCTCGCGGCATGGACCGCCACCGCGTTGGCGCCCGTGAAGAGGTGGCTGCCCAGGGAGACGGCCATGCCGCCCCAGGAGTGGCCCACCACCGCGACCTTGGTGGCGGCGGCGCCGCTGGAGAGACCGACGAACTTGTAGGGCGAGGCCTTGGCCGCGGCGACGATCTGGCTCAGCTCGAGCGCCCACTCGCGCAGGTGGTCACGCACTGCGAAGGGGTTGGCGCTGGTGCCGGGCAGCGCGATGAACTCGGGAGTCGCAGGCTGGTCCTGGCAGCCATCGAGGTCCTGATCGCCCAGGGCCCCCAGGGTGCGCGCGCCGGCGAAGGGGCCGTCCACGGTGAGGATTGCGAAGCCCGCGGCGGCGAGGCGGTTGGCCAGCGCCAGCGCGTCGTTCTTGCAGCGGCCCAGGCCGTGGGCGAACACCACCACCTTCTCGCCGGTCCAGGGGGTCTTGGCGGCGCAGCCGGCGTCGCCGGTGGGGTTCGGATTGGGGGTGATCAGGATCCAGTCGGCGACCTCGGTGCTGACCAGCGGGGCGCCGGCGGCATCGACGCCGAAGGTGCCCGCGGAGGTGAGCAGGCTGCGCAGGGCGATGCGTCCCGAGTGGACCTCGCAGAGGTTGGTGGCGGGGATGCCCGCGGCGGCGATGAGGCCGTGCTGGGCGGCGAGGATCGAGTTCTCCCAGCTCACCTGTGGGCCGTTCCCGACCAGCTGGCCCAGCATGGGCAACGAGGCGTGGACGGTCTGGGTCGTGAAGGCCCAGGCCACCGCGATGCTCTCCCGGGCCACTCCCAAAGTCGCCAGACCCTCGAACATGGGGGCGAACCCTTTGCGCAGCTGCTCGAGCGCGTAGGCGTTGTCGTCGGGCAGGGCGGGGAAGCGGCTGTAGCCGAGCTCGTCGACCAGCGGCTCGGGGCTCTTGGCGAAGACGAACACCTGGTCCGGCGAGACCGGCTTGCCGCCCTCGTCCTTGAGATCGGTGGTGATGGCCACCAGGTACTTGGTGCCCTCGGCCAGCGGGGCGAGCGGCTGGATGAAGAGCGTGTTGTTCTGCGCGGCGTCGAATTGGGTCGCGACGGCGACCGGCGCCCCGGTGGCGGCGTTGAACACCTTGACCGCGGCCTCGGCCGAGGCGGGGTCGATGGGCGCCGAGAACCGAGTGTAGAGCGAGGTGCCGAGTGCGAAGCCGTCGAGCGTGCGCAGCCCGCTCTTCATGCCCGTCTGATCGGCGCTGTCCGTCTTGCAGTAGGGGATGTTCAGCCGGTGGGTGGCCGCGTCCTTGGCGAGGTCGTTGGGGAAGGGCAGGACGCTGTTGCACGGTTCGGCCGAGTCCGGGGCGAAGACCGCCAGCGTCGCGGCGCTGACGGTGATCGGGGAATCCTTGGTGACCGTCGGCGAGCAGCTCGCAGCGCAGGCAGCGAGCATGAAGACAGATGTTCTGAGCAATCGGACAGACATGAAGGCCCTCTGCTTTCTCAAGGGGTCGTTTTCTTTGATTTGTGAGCTTCAGACTCTCGGAAGGCCGCGTTCTCTACCCCGCGTCCCCCAGGAAGGCGAGTCGATGTGGCGTCGAGCGGCGCGCACTTTCTACCACAGGACGATCGGAGTCATGACGCAGTGCGCCAAAGGACCGACTCTAAAATCAAAGTGATGACGGATATTTGCAGAGTGCGCTCGATGGGTCCGAGCGGGGGCCGCGAAGAGAGCTTTCCTTGGATTCGCATCCCATCACGCGGTCCTGGGTCACGAAGGCCTCCGAAGGAACGATGTGAGCCCGCTCTCGCAGTCCCAGGAAGATCCACCAAAGGTCACGACGACGTCTGGACAGACGGCTCAGTCCGTGCTGAGGTGTGCCGCCGTCGGGACGAGGAGGGGACATGAACGAGAGCCTGCTGTTTGCGCTGGTGTTCTTGGCGGTCATGATCGGCCTCGCCCTGCCCCTTCTCCGCGCTCAGAAGCGCCAGCGCGCGTGGCAGAGCTGGGCGGCCCGGAATGGCCTGGTGTACAGCCCGGTCTCGAAGGACATCGTCGGCATGCTCGATGGCATGGGCGTGCGGATCCACGCCGCCGTCGAGGAGCACCCGACGCAGCGTTCCGACAGCGACGGCAGGGTCCGCACGCTCTTCACCATCGCGGAGCTCGAGCCGCGCGGGCTGCCGGCCGACCTGCGGATCGTGAACCGACCGCCCGCCTTCCTGGAGAACCTGGTGGCGTTGGCCTCGATGAAGGGCGAGCTCGACGACCCGTTCCACCGCGCCTTCACCGTCGAGACCGGAGCGCTGGAGAACTACGCCCTGATCAGCGACGAGCTGAAGCAGGCCTTGCTGGCGACGGTCGGGTCCTGCTTCGTGATCGTCGAGAACGGCCAGGTGCGAGTGCTATGGCAGGGCTCGCTCGAGCAGCCCGACGCGCTGCTGCAGACGGCCCGAAGCATCGCCGGCGCCTTCGCTTCGCCGGCGATCGCGCTCATCTCCCCGCGGCAGGCCTAGAGCATCGAACGGTTTGGCTCCCGTCGCGAAATCACGGATTTGCATCGCATCCCGTCGTCGCTCTGTTCTGCCCAAGCACGAAGAGCTGACGACGCCCGGCGAGGCGCATCGGCGGGCCCGGCGACGGGAGGTGATCGTTGCTCACCTCTTGAGCGCTAGTCGACGGTGTAGACGGTCTCGTACAGCTTCTCGAGCTCCTCGAGCTTGAGGCTGAAGATGCCGTCGTTCTTGCCGTCGCCCCGCGGCTCGCTCTCGCCCCAGGGGTTGCGCAGGATGACGTAGCGCTGCCCGTCCTGCTCCTCGTAGCCGAGGATGGAGTAGGCGTGATCGGCATAGACGCCGGTGTTGGTGTAGCGGGCGCCCTCGTCTTCGCCGTAGGTCCCTGCGGCGACCGGACGCTTCTCATCGATCGCCTGCTTGATCTCGCTCCAGAGCTGGTCGGAAGACCCCTCGCGGATCCGCCTGCCGGGACGGCCGAGGCAGGCCTCCCAGACCGTGGGAGTGTATCCGCCGCTGCCGATGGTGTCGTAGCTGCCCTTCCACTGGGCGTAGGCCTTCTCGAAGAGCGGGAACCAGAGCTCCATGGTCTTCGGCTTCTTGTCCGCGCTGTTGGAGGCGCCGTAGAGCGGCGTT
This sequence comes from Deltaproteobacteria bacterium, assembly GCA_016218885.1. GTDB lineage: Bacteria > Myxococcota > Myxococcia > Myxococcales > UBA5297 > JACRCT01. Next base: position 5,362 of record JACRCT010000807.1, read on the forward strand.
CCGTTGTGGCGTACGTAGAGGTCGCCGTCCACGGTGACCGGCTCGTCGACGTATCCCCCCATCGCGTCCCACTGCTGCGCCTTGAAGGTGACGGTATAGGTGCCGTCGCCGTTGTCCTTGATCATCTTCTGGATGACGTCGGGCTGGGCCTTGGCCAAGGCCGCCATCGCGGCCGGCAGGTAGCAGTCGCCGATCTGGCCCTGCTGCACGTCCTCCGGGGTCGGCCCGTCCTTGAAGAGCGGCCCGCTGAAGCGCTTGAGGCTGAAGCGCGGCGCGCCGTTGCTGTCGAGCTCGTCCTTGTGCATCGCCGGGTCCGGGAGGCTGGGGCCGTCGACTTGCTGGGTGCCGCCAGGGACGGTGATGGTGCCCGCCTCGGACGAGAAGTCGGCGTTGTTGATGCCGTCGGAGGCACAGACGCGGATCTCGTCGCCGGGTAGCGCCTTGAGCCTCAGGCCGGCGGGGAGCTGTCCCTCGGCATCGATCTCCACCAGCGTCGTCTCGTTGGTGCGCAGGTTGGTGAACTGGAGCTTGGCACCGGGCTCGCTGATCTGCCGGCTGGCGTTGATGTTGCCCAGCTCGACCTGCCCATCGCCCCTGTCGGTGACCCCGAGCCGGAAGACCGCGACCTGGGCATTGCGGGTGTCAAAGCTCGCCAGCCCGGTCATCTTGGTGGTCACCCACTCGCCGACCTTGCCGCTCTCGTCTCGCGCGCGCATGCGGACGACGTCGCCTTCCTGCACCTCGATGGCGCCCATGAACTTGCCGAAGGAGTCGGTCTTGCCGACCACCATCGTGTCGTCGTTGTGCAGCCGTCCGGTGGGGGCGGTCGTGAGGTTGATGGCCTCGATGGTGACATTGGGACCGGCATAGCCCGACATGCCGCGCCCAGAGTTGGTGAGCGAGATCTGCAGCGGGTTGTCGTTGGTCAACGCCGCCCGTCCCAGGACCGCCTCGAGGAAGTTCTTGGCCGACGCAGACATCGGCACCGTCCCCGTGTCGAGGATCTGCCGGAGGTCCTCCATCTCGGACCTGGTGATGCCGCCCTTGACCAGCTCCAGCTGCTGGGCCTTGGTCATCCCGGGCTGGCTCAGCTTCTCCAGAAGCTGCGCCTCGTCGTTCTGCCAGTTGTCGCCCACCGCGGCCAGCAGCTTCAGGGCCGCATTGTCGTCGATGGTGGCCTGCTGGCTCTGCATCTGGCTGAAGACGGTGGAAAGCTGCCGGTCGCGAATGTTCATGACCTCTCCGCTGGCTTGGTAGTCGTTGCCCGCTGGCTCTCTCATCCCTCGCACGCGAGCGCCCGCTGGTCCCTCGCTGGTCTGGTAAGCACCAAGGCGACCGTATTCTCGCATACTTGGCGCCAGTTGTTGCGCTCTCGCAGGTCCCAGGTCGGGCTCATCCATTGACGACCTGCTAGGGAGGCGCGCCGCGTCACGCCGTCGCCTGCGTCTGCCCCTCGGTGGCCGGCAGGGCCGCCTCCAGGATCCGCCTGGCGTCCCGGCGGGCCGCACGGCGATGAACTCGAACACGGCCTCGTCCCAGCGCGAGAGAAGGCGCTTCGCGAGCGGCGAGCCGGTGAGCTTCAGGTGGCGCTCGATGAGGCTCAGCAGCCGCTCCCTCTCGTCGAGCAGCACAGGGCGCGCCCGCATCGGCGTGCAGCCTTCGCGGGTCGTGGACGAAGACGACTCCGCCGCCCAGGCCCGAGCCGAGCACCGAGCCGACCGGGCCCAGCACGACTCCAGTCCTGGCCGTCATCGACCCCCGAGATCAAGGCGAAGCCCAGGCCCTGGCCGGCCGTTCCCTTGAGGCGGCAGATGCCTTGGGCGGGGCCGCGCAGGTCCCCTGACGCCAGCGCGCCGGAGAGTGTGGTCGAGGATGACCATCATCGACCGGGAGAACCAGCGCCTGGGCATCGCGCCGCAGCGGACGTGCCCTGAGCGGCCTTGCCGGGCACGGCCGCGGTGCCAGCGCGCCTCCCAGCTCGAGGCCAGGTGGGCTTTCGCGACAGGCTGCAGCTAGTACATGCAGGACAAGAGCACCCACTCGCCGTTGGCACAGTCGTGGTTGCCCCAGCCAGCGAATGGGCAGGCAGAGAGCCTTGGCTCGTCGCCCGTGCACACCACTTCGTCCATCCAGAACGCGCCATGGGGACCCATGCGCGCAGCGCCGTAGGTTCCCGAGGCTGCCGAGCCGAACATCTGCCTGCACGCCACCCACGCGTTGCGCTGGTCCCAGTGATCGTCGCACACGGCCCGCCAGGATCCGGCGTGGTACACCTCCAGCAGCCCGCTGTCGCCGCACCCCACGAGGCGGATGTCGCCGTCTGCCCACTCCGGTCCGAGGTGCCCCGAGCAATACGTCCCGTCGGGGGCTCCACAGCCGCCGCCGGAGTCCTGCGCGGTCTCCCGGCCGTTCTGCGCGCGGTCGAAGCACTGCCCCTTGAGCTTCTGCACCAGACCCAGGCCCGGCGGCGCGAGGGTCGGGCTGCCATTGCCGCCGAGCAGGTACATGTTTCCGTTCACCACCGCCGCTGCGGCGAACTGCGCGGGCACGGTGAGGGGGTTCAGCCGCACCAACGGCGCCGCCGGCGAGAGGTCGGCGAGGTCCACGCTCCAGAGGGTGGCGCTGACGCCGGCGAGGCTGCGGCCCTGCGCCACCACCGCCACGCTGCCGATCTGCAGCGCTCGGGCGTTCGCGACGCTGAGCGTCACCCCCGGCACCACGCTCCAGCTGCCGAGGTCCAGCTTGAGCACTGACGCGCGCAAGACGCTGCCGCCGTCGCTGCCGCCGAGGACGTAGAGCTCCCCGTTCCACGAGGCCGCCACGGCGCCGGTGCGCGTCTCGGGCAGAAGCGGCCCGCTGGTCCAGTCGTCCTGCACCGGGTCGTAGATCTCCACGGTCTGCAGCGCTGCGCCGTTGTCGCCTCCGATGACGTAGACCAGGCCGCCTACCACCGCCGCCGCCGCGTCGCGCCGCCCGGTGGGCATGGGCTGCCGCTCCGTCCATCGACTGGTGGCGGGGTCGTACGAGCGCACGTGGGCCACCGCGACCCCGGCGGAGTCTGCGCCGCCGAACGCGTAGACGAGGTCGTTCGCCGTCACCGCGACCAGGCCTTCCTGCACGCTCGGCAGATCGGCGACAGGAGTGCTGGTTCCGGCTTCGGGATCGAAGGCCCAGGCGGTGGTGACCGGCACGGCGCTGCGCCCAGCGAAGACGTAGACCTTCTCGCGCGCCGTGGCCGCTGCGTGCATGAAGCGCGCTTCCGGAAGCGGCGTCAGCCGGCGCAGGTAGTCCTGCGCCTGGGTGTAGACGAGCGCAGTGGGCGTCGGCCCCGTCCCCAGCTGCCCGCCCAGCACCCAACCCTGCGTCTCATGGCCGTCGACGGCGGCGGAGGCCACCAGGGAGGCGCAGGCCGCCCCGAAACGCGCCTCGACGAGCGGCCGTCGCGTGCGCCAGACATCGTCGCCCAAGAGGAGCTCCTCCACGGCGGTCGAGGCAACGCCTTGCTGCAGGCCGCCCGCGGTCACGACCCCCACGCTCCCGCCGGTGACGCTGCCGGAGTTCTGCTGGAGCGTCGCGGTCAGGAATGAACGCGGGGTCGGCAGCGCGGCGGCGCTGGACCACAGATCGGTGGCTGGGTTGTAGACGTCGACCTCGGCGACGTGCGCTCCGCTCGAGCTCTCGCCGGCAAGCACGACTATCCGACCGTCCGGAGCCAACACGGCGCTGTGGCCGTAGCGCGGGCGTGGCATCTGCGCCACCGCGTTGCTCCAGGAGTCGGTGGCGGGCGAGTAGACCGCGAGGTTGCTGAGCACCACGTTGCCGTGGGTCTTCCCGCCGAAGACGTAGATCTTGTCGCCCGCGGCCACGGCGGCGATTCCATAGGCGGTGGTGGGCATGGGCGTGTGGCCCGTCCAGCCAGCCTCCACGCCCGGAAGTATGGACTGCACCTGGTTGAGCGGGGTCCCCGAGCTCTCGCCGCCCAGGGCCCAGAGCC
>JACRCT010000812.1 GCA_016218885.1 Deltaproteobacteria bacterium
CTGCCGCCGGCCTTCCCAGTGCAGCTCCAACCCCTCGCCCGTCCTAGTTGAGGTACTTGGGTCGGTCCTGGTCGCGATCACGCTCGGGCGGCGGCGGCGGGACTACGCGAAGCCTGCGAGACCTGTTCTTGAGCTGGCGGTCTATCCACCAAGCGCGCAGGTGTAGCCACGCACGCCGCGGGGAGAGGCGGCGCCCCACCAACAGGTATCCGATGCCCATCCCCGTCAGGGGCGCGACGAAGGGCGGCCATGCTCCCAACAGCGCGTAGAGCGCCGGCAGCCCCAGGGAGAGCACCAGCATGTACGGGGCGCGCACCGGGATCACGAACATCAGCAGGATGGTGGCGTGCCAGTTCATCAGGATCCAGGCGAGGATCACCGCCTCGCCCACCACCCAGGTTCCGTGGCCGGGCACGGCACGCAGCGGGGGGATCACGATGGCCAGCAGCGACAAGAGGGCGGCGGCGCCGGACGCCGTGGTGAAGAAGTAGACCAGGAAGCGCCGCTGGCCCCACGAGCGCTCGAGCGGGGCGGCGAACATCCACAGGACGAGCGCCTCGTAGATCAGCAGAGCGAACGGGTCCAGCACCAGGAAGACATAGGTGAAGAGCGTCCACAGCCTCCACCTGTCGAGGACCTGGACGGGGGAGAACTCCAGCATCCGGGAGAGAAACCCGCCGGTGCCGAAGCCGATGTCGAACATCGAGATGACGCTCACCGCCCCGGTGATGACCATCAGCGCCAGGGTGGCGGGCGGCGGCTTGCGGAAGGCGCCGCCGAAGTCCATCTGCATGGTGCGCGGCGAGGTCATGAGGCACCTTCAGGTGGGGGCCGCGGACTCCCGGGAAGAGCGGGGGGGCTTACGGCTTCTTGGCTTCACGCTCGCGGTAGAAGAGGGTGATCGTCAAGCAGTGGAACTCCTTGTCGCTCGACTGGGTCACCACCTTGTCGACGATCTCCAGCTGGGAGTTCTCGCGCAGCCACTTGGTGATGTTCTCCCCCATGGCCTCCCGATCGCGCGCGAGGGTCGTAGAGAAGATCTTGATACCCGTGTAGCTAGCCATTCTCGTCCCTCCTCACAACGTCCTCGTCGCGAGCCTCTGGTGTGCCCCAAAGGCGGCCGAAAGACAAGTCGGAGACAGGGATCTCGGGCGGCAGACCTCGGGCCCGCACCTCGAGCACCGCGCCGCAATCGACCTCTCTCGCGTGGTGGCAGGAGCGGCCCGCGGCGTCGGGATTGAGGCCAGGGACGGCCGCTCTTCGTGCCCCCGGGGCCTTTGGCGACGAGGAGCTTCTCGCGCTCGTCCAGCGGAGCTATGGAAGCGCGAGGGGCACCATCATCGCCGGTGATTTCAACACCCTGGACGTCGAGCCCCTCTACCGCGGCATCACCGGCAGCTTCCTCGACGTCTTCGCCACGGCGGGCACCGGTCGCGGGGCTACCTTCCCCAGTCTCGTGGCGCTCCCTCCCTGGCCGGTGCTGCGGCTCGACTACGTCTTCACCAGCCCGAAGATCCTTCCCCTGGCGGCGGAGCGGCTGGCGCAGGGAGGCTCCGATCACGTGGGAATCTGGGCAAGGCTCAGCATTCCTGCCGGCCCCCTTCGACGACAGTAGGGCTCGCCACGCGCAACGTGACGGCCTCCTCGCGTAGCGCGCCCTCGAGGGGCTGGCGGAGAAGGCGCTGTCCCAGAAGCTCCTGGAGGCGGCTTCGTCGGCTATCACGCGGCCTCCCCTCGCACGTCGGCGCTTCGAAGCTCGTCCCGGCAGCGGCGCCGGCGCTGCGCGCCGAGCGCCACGAGCGCCCCGGCGATCGCCACCGGTCCTCCGGAGAAAAGCAGTAGCGGCGGCACCACCAGCAGCGGCGCGAGCGCCAGCGCCAGGCCGAGCACCATCGCCGGCTCGCGCAGGAGCAGTCGCCGGGGCAGCCCGAGGCGAGCCCGGTTGTCGGCGATGGCGCCGTGCGCGAGGAAGAGGGCGCCGATGGCGGTCTGGGCGGCCACGACCAGCACGGGCCCGAAGCCGGGCACCAGGATCAGGGTCGACGCCGCCATCGCGGAGAGCCCCCAGGCCACCAGCCCCTTCAACCGCGGGAAGACGCCGAGCGCCGCGTTGCCCAGCACCTCGAGCGCGCCGGTCGCCGGCGCCGGGGCCTCGCCGTCCACCAGACGTTGGACGTGCAGCGCCATCCGCTCGAGGAACGCGCTGGCGATGAAGCCCTGCAGGTGCCAGGTGGCCAGGCCCGCCGCGCTCAGGAGCACGATGGTCAACAGCGCCCGCGCCGCGAGCCAGGCGACCCCGCCCAGCACCCCCTCGCCGCGGGTCATCAACTGCTCCTGCAGCGGCCCCGCTCCCAGCACCGCCCCGGACGTGGTCGCCGCGCCGGCCAGAAAGGTCACCAGGAAGGGCAGGACCGCCAGCGACCGCAGCTCGCCGTCCCGGAGCTGCCAGAGCAGCGCCCTGGGCAGCTGCAGCGCGGACCAGAAGAACGCGCCCACCGCAGCCCGCGGCGGCCCGAAGCCCGCTCGGCCGCTGGCTCCCTTGGCTCCTGGAGACGCTCCGATCATGCGCGGGCATGATACCCGCCCTTGCTTGCGCCGCCGTTAGCTCGAGCTGGAGGCACGACAGCGCGCGCACAGGACGCGCCAGCGCAAGAGTCGACGCAGGCCCCGCTGGAGTCGCAGTGCTCGCCCGCAGGGCAGGTCTTGCTCGCTCTGGCGCTGAGGAGTCATTGCCATCTCGCGCAAGATCCTCCCGACGAAGGGACTAGGCGCTCACCGCCGGCGCCGCCTCGGGCACCGGGACCGGCGCGGCCTTGGCCGCCTCGGACAGCTTCACGCTGACGATCTTCGAGCAGCCCGGCTCCTCCATGGTCACGCCGTACATGGTGTCGGAGATCTGCATGGTGCGCTTGTTGTGGGTGATGAGGATGAACTGGCTGAGCTTGGACATCTCCCGCACCAGGTCGTTGTAGCGGCCCACGTTGGCGTCATCGAGCGGCGCGTCGACCTCGTCGAGCAGGCAGAACGGGGTGGGCTTGATGAGGAAGATGGCAAAGATGACCGACACCGCGGTGAGGGCCTTCTCGCCGCCGGAGAGCAGGTTGACGCTCTGCAGCTTCTTGCCGGGGGGCTGGGCCATGATCTCGATGCCCGGCTCCCCGCCCTCCTCGCTGGGCACCATCACCAGCGCGGCGCGCCCGCCGTTGAACAGCCGCGGGAAGACCTGCTGGAACTTCTCGTTGACCACCTCGAAGGCCTGATCGAAGCGCTCCTTGGAGGTCTTGTTGATGCGCACGATGGCGCGCCGCAGCTGCGCCAGCGACTGCTCGAGGTCCGCCTTCTGCTGCTTGAGGAAGGCGTGCCGGTCGGTCAGGTCCTTGTGCTCCTCGATGGCGGTGAGGTTGATCTCCCCCATCCGCTCCACCTGCTCGCGCAGGTCCCTGAGCGTCTCCTCCATCTCGGCCGTGGGCGGCTGGCGCTGGTGGAAGTCGTAGAGCTCGACGGTCAGCTCCACGGCGTAGCGATCGCGGATGGAGTCGCACAGGTGCTGTCGCTCCAGGACCAGCTCGCGCTCCTTGAGGGCGTGGCCGGCCAGCCCGCTCTGCAGCTCCTCGAGGCGGCGGCGCACCCCGCGCACCTCGCTCTCGTCGGTGCGCAGCTGGGCTCCCTTGTCCTCGCACGAGCTGCGCGCCTGGCCCCGCTCGCACTGCAGGGCCTCGAGGGCGCTCGCCAACCGCTCGATGTCCCCACTCATCGCCTGCGCCTTCTCCTCCAGCCCGGCGCGGCGCTCCTGCGCCTCCTGCACCGTGGTGGTCAGGCGCACCTTGCGCTCCTCGAGCTCGTGCAGGGTGGAGCCGGCCCGCATCAGGCTCTTCTCCACGCTCTCGCGGCGCTCGAAGTCGGCGGCGACCTTGACCTGCAGGCTCTCGCGCTCGGCGTTGAGCTCGGTGAGGCGGGTCCGCATGCCGGCCAGCTGCTCCGACAGCTCGCGCACCCGGCCCTCGCGGCCCTCGCGCTCGCTCTCGGCCTGGGCGCTGCGGCCCGAGGCGCTCGTCTCCTCGGCGGCGATCTCCGAGAGGGCGCGCTGCATCCCGCCGATCTCCAGGGCCAGCTTCTCCAGGCGCTCGCGCGTCCGGGACAGGTCCTCGTTGGCCTTGTGCAGGTCCTTCTCCTGCTCGACCAC
>JACRCT010000816.1 GCA_016218885.1 Deltaproteobacteria bacterium
AGCGCCGCCACCCTCGAACAGAGAGACAGGGAGAGCCCGGAGCTTGTCCTGGCGATGCTGAGCCCGCGGGGTCGCTCGGGTGCGTTCTCGGCGGGGGGCAAGCCCCACCCTACTGCGGGTCAGATCCGCATCGGCATGATGACCGCGGTGTAGCTCTTGTCGCCCGCGGGGCGAAGGACGCCGGGGCTCTGCTCGTCGACGATCTCGAAGGACACGTTCTCCGAGTCCATCACGGTGAGGACGTCGATGATGTAGCGGGCGTTGAAGCCGACCTCGACCTTGGGCCCGGTGTGGTCCACGGGGATGTCCTCGCGGGCCTCGCCCAGGTCGGAGTTCTGGCTGGAGACCCTGAGGCGGTTCTCGGAGAGCTCGAAGCGGACCGCGTGGGACTTCTCCTCGGCGAGGAGGCTGATGCGCTTGAGGGTCGCCAGGAGCGGCTCGCGCGGCAGCGTCAGCGACTTCTCGGCCTCGCGCGGGATGACCTCATGGTAGTCCGGGAACTGCCCGTCGATGAGCCGAATGACCATCGACAGGCCGCTCTTCTTGAAGACCGCCGAGGTGTCGCCGAAGCCCAGGAAGCACTCGGCCTCGGGAGCCTCGTCGATGAGCCGGCGCAGCTCCAGCAGGCCCTTGCGCGGGATGATGACGCCCTTCTTGAGCTTGAAGTCGCCCTCCATCGTGCGCTCGACCAGCGAGAGCCGGTGCCCGTCGGTGGCCACGACCTTGACCTTCCCTTTTTCGCCGGGCTCGAAGTAGAGGCCGTTCAGGATGTAGCGGGTCTCGTCGCTGGAGATGGCGAAGGTGGTCTTGGCGATCATCTCGAGCAGCGTCTTGCCGTCGGCCTTCACCAGGCTGGACTTCTCCTCCTTGGGGAGCGCCGGGTACTCCTCGGCCGGCATGCCCAGCAGCTTGAAGTGCGAGTTGCCGGAGGTGATCTCCACCGCGTTGTTGGTGGTGAGCTTGAGGGTGACCTGGGCCTCGGGCAGCGCCTTGACGATGTCGAAGAGGTGCTTGGAGCCCAGCGTGATGGCTCCCTCCTTGAGCACCTCGGCCGGGTGGTTGCTGACGAGGCCGATGTCCAGGTCGAACGCCGTGAGGCTCACGCCGGCCTTGGTCGCCTGGACCAGCACGTTGGCGAGGATGGGGATGGTCGTCTTGCGCTCAGCGATGCCCTGCGCGCGGAACAGCGCCTTGGCCAGCTCTTCGGAGGCGATCCGGAATTCCATGAGACGCTCCCTTACGGATCCTCTCTAGAAAAAGGATCTGTCTATCTGAACAGCAGTAGCAGATAGGGGCTGTGGGCATGTGGACAAGCGCCCGAAGTGGCTGAAACCCCGCTGCAACCTGCTCCCCAGTGCCGTGCTCAGAACACGAGGCCGACCTGTGTAGCAACCTCCCCGAAAGGTTGTCAACAGAGGCTCCGGTGGCAGCCCACAGCGTTGGCGGAGGATTGTGCACAGGTTCCCGGCAGCCGTACCGACGGGTCATCGACCGAGCCCGTTCGCGCCCGTCGATGCGACGAACCAGGTCGGTGCCTCAGCCCCAGACGCGATTCCCGGCGGCACCACGACCCCTCGTCTGTCGACTGTTGACTGTCGACAAGGCGGATTCGTTACCGCGACAGTCGGCCGCTGAGCTCGTCGACTTCCTTCTTGAGCTGGCCGTCGGACCGGATGTCGGTCTCCACCTTCTCGCAGGAGGACATGACGGTGGAGTGGTCGCGGTTGAAGCGGTCGCCGATCTCGGGGAACGAGGCGCTGGTGAGCTTGCGGGCCAGGAACATGGCCACCTGCCGCGCCCGGACGAACTGCTTCTGCCGGCGCGGTCCGCGCAGGTCGTCGGCCGACAGCTTGTAGAACTTGGCCACTTCCTTCTGGATCTGGTCCGTGTCCAGCGGGCGGCTCGGAGGGAGCACGTTCTTGAGGATGTGCGCCGCCAGCTCCTCGGTCAGCGGCTGGCCTGCCAGCGAGTGGTGCGCGTAGACCCGGTTCAGGGCCATCTGCAGCTCGCGGACGTTCTTCTGCACGATGCGCGCGATGTAGTGGGCGACCGGGTCGGGCAGCTGGACCCCGAGGATGGCCGCCTTCTTCTTGAGGATGGCGACGCGCGTCTCGAAGTCCGGCTCCTGGATGTCGGCGATGAGGCCCGAGGAGAAGCGGCTCTTGAGGCGGTCGGCGAGCCCGGGGATCTCGGACGGGACGGTGTCGGAGGTGATCGCCACCGGCTTCCGGGCGGCCTGGAGCGCGTTGAAGGTGTGGAAGAACTCCTCCTGCGTCATCTCCCGGGTGCCCAGGAACTGGATGTCGTCGATGAGCAGGCAGTCGCACTCGTCGCGGTACTTCCGGCGGAACTCGGGCATCCGGTGGTCGCGCACCGAGACGATGAACTCGTTGGTGAACTCCTCGGACGACAGGTAGACGATGCGCCGGTTCGGGTCCTGCCGGAGCAGCGAGTTGCCGATGGCGTGCAGCAGGTGCGTCTTGCCCAGGCCGGTGCCGCCGTAGATGAACAGCGGGTTGAAGGCGGTGCCGGGGTTGTCGGCGACGGCCTGCGCGCCGGCGTACGCCAGCTGGTTGGAGGGAGCGGAGACGAACGTGTCGAAGGTGAAGCGCTCGTCCATCCG
>JACRCT010000817.1 GCA_016218885.1 Deltaproteobacteria bacterium
TGACCGCCTTGCGAGCCGTTCGCTACCGTCGCGGCGAGCCTATCGTGGACCAGGAGGTCGCCATGGCAGAGCAGAAGGCGGTCATCATCTATGGGAAGGACACCTGACCCTACACCGCCAACGCCCGTGCGGCGTACGCGAGGCAAGGGCGTGAGGTCGACTACCGCAACGTGAAGGAGGACCCCGCGCAGATGAAGGAGTTTCTCGCGCTCTCCCGCGGCGGGCGCAGCGTGCCCCTCATCGTCGATGGTGGCGAGGTCGCGGTCGGCTATGGGGGAAGTTGAGGCGTGTAGCCACCTGGCGCGTGCCGCCGGGACCTCGCCTCAACCGACCACTGCTCAACGCCGCTGGAAGATGACCCGCCGACCGCCGCCCGGGCCCATGTCCATGGGCGGCTGCTCGAGGTGGAACTGGTACCACTCGGGCGCGTAAGCCTTCATCTTGAATTTCTTCTCGTTCTGCAGCGCGACCATCGAAGCCTTGAGCTTCTCGTCAGAGGGGTTTGCCTCGACCCCGCGCGCCAGGACCCGCAAGGCGTCGTCGCGCTTGTCGAGCTGGTCCAGGCACCAGGCGTAGGTGGCCCAGAGGATGGGCTCCTTCTTGCCGGCCTTGACCGCCTGCTCGAAGGCAGCGCTCATGGCCTTCTCATCCTTCTTGCGGTAGGCCAGGCACCCTAGCATGGCCTTGGCACGAGCGCCCGCTGGCCCACGCGCCCCCGCCTTGTCGAGGTGTGGCTTGGCGGCGTCGAATTCCTTGCGCACGTACTCGAGGATCCCGATGTTCGAATGAAGCTCGGCGGCTATGAGGAACTGCCACTTCTCGTAGTGGAAGCCTTCGCCGAGGATCTCGATGGCCTTGTTGAACTTCGCCTTGGCCTGCTTGGGGTCGAGCGAGCCTTGAGCGCTGGCGATCTCCTTCTGGGCGCGCATCGCCAGGTCCTGGACCTTCTTCCCGACCCGTCGGGCGAGCAGGAAGTTGGCGGCCAAGAAGCCGATGATCGCGGGGATCGGGGCGGCCCAGGCGCTGAAGCCGATGCCGATCACGGCGAGGAAGAGCGCCAGGGCGATGCCGGTGCTGATGAGGAGGTTGTACATGGGCGCGCCTTCTATACCTAGGGGCCTCCGGGGGCGCAAGGAAGCGCCACTCGGGCGGTCTGGGGGCTCGCAAGCCAGGTCAAGCGCCTGCCGGGCGCCCTGACGACTGAGGTGTGGGAGGACATGCCGGAGGAGGGGGTCGAACCCTCATGAGGCTGGGCCTCGCGGGATTTTGAGTCCCGAGCGTCTGCCAGTTCCGCCACTCCGGCTTGTGCGACAGCCTTGCGCTACGCGACCGGGTTATAGGGGCCGTTTGCTGAGCCGTCAAGCCGCCAACCCGAGCGAAAACTTGCCTCGCCTCGGCCCCGGGGTAGGCTCGCCGTGCCTCCTCATGTCAAGGAATGCCTTTGAAGCTGCCGGCTGCTCCGATTCTTCTTGCCGCTGCTGCGCTGCTCCTTGGGGGCCTGGCCACTCCTGCGACCGCCTGGGCCGTCCCGCCAGAGGACACCACGCGGATCGCGCTGCAGGCCGGGTGGCGGCTCCAGCCCAACGCCCGCTTCGGCGAGTGGGCTGCCAAGAACGGCTATCCCCTGTCCGGGACCTCGCCGGGTGGGCCCGCGCTGCTGGCGGTCTTCGGCTATCGCCCCATGTCCGAGCTGGAGGTCTCGTTGGAGATCGGTTGGGCCTGGGAGCGTTTCCAGTTCGTCGACGCCAAGCCGATGCAGCTCAACCAGCTCCCCATCACCGCGGCGGTGCGATGGGCTCCCTTGGGCGGCAGCACCATCTACCCCTATCTGGGAGCCGGCTACGGCTACCTGCTGAACTTCCTCACCGACGCGCCGGGGGGGTCGGTCGAGAGCCATAGCTCGACGCCACTGCTCATGGCGGGAGCTGTCTTCGACATCACCGACCGGGTGTCTATCGTGGCCGAATACCGCTTCGCTTTCAGCCGGATAGCGATTGCCAACCTGGGGTTCATGCAAGCAGGCGGGAACACCTTCTTCGTGGGAGCGCACCTTGCCTTCCCGCCGGAGGACCGTCGGCTCAAGTAGCAGAGCAGGTACCGGTAGTCGGAATTTCCGGGGGAGGGTGACCCGTTGCATGCCGGCATGAAGGCGAATCGGGCCCACGTCCTGGAGCGAAAGGGCCGCACGCCAGGTCGACCTGGCTGGCGGCGAGGGCACGAGGCCGCCGGCGATCCGGCGCCCATCGAGCAGGAGAGCGCACCCATGCGAGAAGCCGAGGAGCGGACCACGCCCCGTGATGACGCGAAGCCCCCCGTCGAGCGCGAGCTGGCCGAGCTGCGCAAGGAGGTGCTGGAGTCTCGCAACCTCGTCATCAAGACTGACAATCTCCTCAAGAACTTGTTTGCCGAGCTCAAGTCGGTCTCCAAGAAGAGCGAGGACCAGTATCGGCGCACCTGGTTCGCCTCTGGGACGGCCTACCTGGTGTTTCTGGGGCTGGCGGTCGCCGTGGCGGTCCTCGGCGCCCGAGCATCGGTCTCCAGCGAGCGGGCCCGCGTCGAGACGGCCCAGGGCGAGGCGGAGCAGGCCAAGAAGCGCGGGGACGACCTGGCCGCCCAGCTCGCCAAGTCGAAGCAGGACGGGGAAGTTGCGCGCGTCGCAGGTGAGAGGGCGATCGCCGTCTACAAGCTCCTGACCGAAGGAGAGAACGAGGCTGCGCGGCTGCGCGGAGTGGACGAGCTCGCCAAGCTCGACAGGACCCGACTCGGCGCCCTCGAGCTCAAGGCCCTGGACGACAAGGCGAAAGGCCTGCGAGCGGAGCTCGGCCAGACCGCCTTCGAGAGAGGCCGCGCCGCGCACCGCCGCGAGGACTGGCGCACCGCGGCCGCCGAGCTGAAGCGCTATCTGGCGCTCGATCCCGATGGCTCCGAGTCGGCGCAAGCCTCCTATCTGGCTGGCACGGCGCTCTACACGCTCAAGGACTGGGCCAGCGCCGCTCCGTACCTCGAGCGGTTCGTCGCTCGAGGCAAAGGCCAGCGCGGAGCCGACTACGCCTACTTCCTCCTGGGCCAAGCCTATGAGGCGATGAACCAGCCCGACAAGGCAGGGGATGCCTACCGTCGCGGCACCACCGAATACCCTGCCAGCGAATTCGTCCCCGCGATGCAGCAGCGCTATCGCAGCACCCAGCGCGCCGTCCAAGCGACGCAGGCTGGCTCCGGGGGCGCGGGAGCTGCCCCGGCGCCGGGAAGCGGTGCCCCAGCGGGTGCGGCTGCTTCCGCCCCGGCGCCTCTGCCCGGCGCCGCCACCTCAGCACCACCGTCGGCGGCTACTGCTGGGACATCGACTCCAGCGGCCCGGGCCGGCGTGCCCGGCGGTACGGCGGTGCATGGCGCCCCCGCTCCTGCTGCCCAGCCTGCTCCTGCTCCGCGCTAGTTCTGGGTTCTTCACACGGCCGATGCTCAGGCCCCTTGCTGGGATGCATGCGCATTCGCTACAATCCCTCTTGAGTAACGGCGGGGGATGCTCAATCCGGGGGGATTGTACGGAAGACCGTGCAACCGGAGGAGCAGATGGCTGCCGAGCGGCGAAGATACCCCCGAGTGCCCCTCCGATCTCGCTGTTGGTGCGAGGCGGAGGGAATCACCCTTTACGCCAAGCTGATCAACGCCTCTGAGGGCGGAGTCTTCATCGGGACCTATGCCCCGCTGCGGACCGGGTCGCCCGCCAAGGTGCGATTCACGCTTGATGACCCCGGACAGGAGGTCGCCGCGGACGCGATCGTCGTCTGGGTTCGCGAGGCTGCGGCCGACCCGCGAAGCTCACCCGGTATGGGTCTTCGCTTCACCGCCATCGACTCGGCCAGCTCCGACGCCTTGAAGGGCTTCGTTGCCAAGCAGTTCAGCGCAGCGGCAGGACATGCCTAGACCGTGCCACTGGGGAGGAAGAGGGTGAACTCGGTCCCCTTTCCCGGCTGGCTGGTGCAGCTGATCCGGCCGCGGTGCTTCTGCACGATGCCGTGGACGATGGCCAACCCCAGGCCCGTGCCTTCCCCCACCGGTTTGGTGGTGTAGAACGGCTCGAAGATCTTGGTCAGCGACTCCGGTGGGATGCCCTTGCCGTTGTCGGCGATGCGGACCTCCACCCCTCCCTCCACGGACCGGCAGCTGACTTTGATGAGACCTGGGCCCTCGATGGCCTGCGCCGCGTTCTTGAGCAGGTTCATGAAGACCTGAGTGAGCGGGCCGGCCTGGCAGGCAATGGGGCCCGCTTCTTCGAGCTCCTTGACGATCTCGACCCTGCCTCTGAGGTCGTGACGCAGCAGCGCCGCGGCGTCGTCAACGAGCCGCTCGAGCTCGACCGGCTCCATTGCACCCTCGGCGGACTGGCGGGAGAAATCGCGCAGCGCCCGGACGATGGCCCCCATGCGCGTCACCCCATTGCCCATCACGCGCAGCAGGTCCTCGGCGTCTGCGAGCGTGGCGTCGAGCCCGAGGGAACGACGCAGCTGTGTGGCCGCGCGGGCTCCCTTCGTCCAGCTGCCCTCGTCGGCGTCGGGGGCGGGCAGCAGCCGCACCACCTGGGCCAGATCGTCGATGGCCCTCTTCAGAGGGGGAAGGCCGTTCTGCACGAAGTTGAGCGGGTTGTTGATCTCGTGGGCGATTCCCGCCACCAGCCGGCCCAGCGAGGCCATCTTCTCCGCCTGGACGATCTCCTCCTTGGCGGCGTTCAGCTTGGACAGGGCCGACCCGAGCTCACGGTTGGCGTGTTCCAGCTCGGCAGTGCGCAGAAGGACGCGCTGCTCCAACGAGGCGTTGAGGTCCTCGACTGAGCGAACCTTGGCGGCGAGCTCTCGGCGCGCCCATTCCATCGCCGCGGCGAGCTCGCCCATCTCATCCGAGTCGGGCGGGGGGATGGGCCTGACGAGGTCGCCCTGCCCCATGCGGCGCGCACCTTGTGCCAGGGTTCGCAGCGGGCCGGTGAGCTCCTGAGCCGCCACCAGCACCAGCCCGGCGGAGGCGAGGCCGAGCGCCGCGAAGATGAAGAGCAGGGGGAGAACGTCGCGGCGACCAGGATCTCGCCAGGGCTTGAGCACTCCCAGCGCTGCCAGAGGCCCCACGGGCCCGAAGGCCACGCTCGCCTGCAGCCGGGGAAGCGCCCCGTAGGCGGGGGTGCCCAAGCGGACAGCCTCCGCCAGCCGCTGCGGCAGCTCGTCATGCACCTCTCCCAGCAGCTTGCCATCGTGGAGCGCAACGACCTGCTCACTGGGGTCGGACAGGCGCCTGGCCAGAGCCAGCAGCCGCTCGGGGTCAGCTGCGGCGGCCCAAGCCGCATCCGCGTTGGACCCCAGCAGCGCGTCCCGGCGCGCGACGGCCTCGGCATTTGCCGCGGCGGCAAGGAAGCGCTCGTGCTCGCTGAAGGAGCTCAGCAACGCGAAGGTGCCCCCGAAGGAGATCAGGACCACGAAGGAGATGACCAGCTTGGCGCGCAAGGAGAGCCGTGAGCGCTGGGGCTCTCCCTCCGAGGCCACCACAGAGGCCGCTGCCGCTTCGCGCACCGGCCGCAAGATGCGCCGGTGCCAGGCGGCCTGGAAGGGCAGCAAGCCCA
>JACRCT010000808.1 GCA_016218885.1 Deltaproteobacteria bacterium
ATTCGACGTGCTCGGCGCGATCGTCGAGGTAGACGCACTCGCTCGCCGCCAACCCGAAGCGCGCGAGCAGGGAGAGGAAGAACGAGGGGTCGGGCTTGATGGCGCGGGCCTCATAGGACAGGTGCAGCCCGGTGAGCCGTCCCAGCACCGGCATCTGAGCCGACAGATGGGCGAAGTGGAGCGGATCGGTATTGGAGGCGAGGTAGGCGTGGTGCCCGGCGGCGAGGACCTCGCCAGCGAGAGCCTCCATCTGGGGCCAGGGCTCGAAGATGTCGCACCAGGCCTCGACCAGCTGCGAGGGCAGGACGGCCGGATCGCCCAGCTGCCGGGCGAGCGTTGCGATGAAGGCCTCGGGGGGCAGGTCGCCGCGATTGCAGGCGAGGGAGGCCTCGCTGAAGAAGAGCTGGGCCTGCTCGAGGGTGGCGGGGACGCGCTCGCCGGCGAGGTGCCGCAGGCGGCCCAGGCCGCGCTCGAGGTCCAGGCGGACCAGGACGTTTCCGAGGTCGAAGAGGACGGAGGGGGTGCGCACGCGCGGAGTATGCGACGAGGCGGCAGGCGGTTCAACGCGGCCTCCCGGGGGCTCGCCCGACCTATGCTCTAATGCCTCGTCCTCACCTTCCACTGCCGAGGGAGCCGATGAAGCCCACCAAGATCGAGATCGAGCACGACCCCGCCGAGTCGCGCCTCAACGACCTGGGCGTTCGCGAGTGGCCGATCTGGACCAAGGAGGCCTCGACCTTCCCCTGGGAGTACGACGCCCAGGAGACCTGCTACTTCCTCGAGGGCGAGGTGGTCGTCACCCCCAAGGACGGGCAGCCGGTCTCGATGGGCAGGAGCGACCTGGTCACCTTCCCCCAGGGAATGGAGTGCACCTGGGAGATCAAGAAGGCGGTGCGCAAGCACTACACCTTCGGCTGAACGGGCTCACCGGGGAGGTCAGAGCGCCTTGGCGCGGGGCTCGTCGACGACCGTGCGCACGTCGAACTGGGGTTGAGCCTGGATGGCCTTCTTGACTGCGCACCCGTCGGCGGAGCGGACCAGGGCCTCGCGGTACTTCTCGGGGAAGCTCGCGGGAACGTGGATCTGGAGGTTGACCTTGGCCATCGCGTGCGTGGCCTGGTCGAACTCCACGGACTGGGTGATGCGCACGCCCGCCGCGTCGATGCCGCGGGTCTGGCAGAAGCTGAGCACGTAGATGCCGGCGCAGGTGCCGATGGAGGCCAGGAAGAGCGAGAACGGGGCGGGCGCGCTGTCGTCGCCGCCTGCGTCGCGGGGCTGGTCGGTGGCGATGGTGCGGCCGTGGAGCTCGGCGTTGACCTTCTTGCCACCCGGGAAAGTGATCGTCATCTCGGCCATGAAGTCCTCCCTTTCAGAAGCCCCCTCGGAATCTCTCGTTGGCTCAGAGCCATTGGGCAAGGCGATGGGTTCAGCGCGGCATGCTGGGGCAGTCTAGCGGGGCTGGCAAGGGTCGCCGCAGGGACGAGCGGTCAGCTCGCGGCGTCCTCGCCGGCCGTACGGATGTGGATGGTGTTGGTGCTGACGTTGCGGTTCTGCGAGATGCCGGCGGTGTAGACCACGACGTCGCCTCGCTGCACGCAGCCTCGCTCGAGGAGGATGGACTCCATCCCCGGAAAGACGCGCCCCGGCGGCAGTGGCTCTTCGAGCAGGATGCCCCGCGCGCCGCGCACCAGCCCCATGCGCCGCACGCTGTCGGTGTGCCTCGAGAACATGTACACGGGGATCTGCGGACGCTGCGCGGTGAGGCGGATGGCGGCGTTGCCGGTGTCGGAGAGGCAGCTCATGGCCTTGGCGCCAGTCTGCTCGGCGAAGAGGCGCGCCGCCTTGCCCAGCGACATGCCCAGCGCCGAGGACGAGCTGTCGAGGATGTGCCAGTCGTCGAAGTTGAAGAACACCTGCTGGCGCTCGGCGGCGTCGATGATCTCGCCCATGATGCGCACCGTCTCGACGGGGTAGGCCCCCGCCGACGTCTCGCCGGAGAGCATCAGCGCGTCGGTGCCGTCGAACACTGCGTTGGCCACGTCCGAGACCTCGGCGCGGGTGGGCCGCGCGCTCACCACCATCGACTCCAGCATCTGGGTGGCAGTGATGACGGGCACCCCATGGCAGAGCGCCTGGCGGATCACCTGCTTCTGCGCCGCGGGCACCTTCTCGATCCCCAGCTCCACGCCCAGATCCCCGCGGGCCACCATCACCGCGTCGGTGACCTTGAGGATCGCGTCCAGCTCGTCCAGCGCCTCGGGCTTCTCGATCTTGGCGATGACCTGCACCCGCCGCGGCTGCTCGGCGATGACCGCCTTGAGCTGCTCCACGTCGCGCGCCGAGCGCACGAAGGACAGGGCGATGAAGTCCACGTCGTGGGCCAGGGCGAAGCGGGCGTCGGAAAGGTCCTTCTCGGTCATCGCCGGAACGTCGAGCTTCACGCCCGGCAGGTTGATGCCGCGCCGGTCCTTGAGCTCGCCGCCGTTGACCACCTCGCAGGTGAGCCCCTCGCCCTCGCGCGCGACCACCCGCAGCTCGATGAACCCGTCGTTGAGCAAGAGGCGATCGCCTGCCACGGCGTCACGGACCAGCGGGAAGTAGCGCGTGGTGATGAGCCCCGGCGCGCCGTCCTTCTCGGAGTGGACCACGCTGACCCGCGCGCCGCGCTCGAGGTGGATGGCGCCGCCGGGAAAGCAGTTGGTGCGGATCTTGGGTCCCTGCAGGTCGGCGAAGATGGCCACCTCGCGGCCCAGCGCCTTGGCCTGCGCACGCAGCGTGCGGATGGCGGCCGCGTGTCCCTCCGGGGTGTCGTGGGAGAAGTTGAGGCGCGCCACGTCCATCCCTGCGAGCAGCAGCTCCCGCAGCACCTGGGGCGAGCGGCTGGCGGGGCCCAGGGTGCACACGATCTTGGTGTGGCGGGCGGGGGCGCTCGACATCGTGGTGCCTTTCTTCAGGGGCTCCTCGCAGGCCGAAAGCCGGCGATCAGTTCTCGGCATGTCTCGCGCGCAACATAAGTCGGCAAGCGCCGTAGACCCTGGGGTTGGCATCGAAACCGAAACAGGCCGGCCGGAAGCCTTATTGCGACCTGGCCGGTCACACCCTGGCCACCGCCAGCAGGCTCATCCCGTACCTGGGCTTGAGGCGGTCCTCCAGCCCGGCGAGCGTCGGCGCGAGCAGGTCGTAGGCGCGCAGCTGAAGTGGCGGAATGGCCCGACGGCGCAGGATTCGACCGTTGACGAACCAGCCCGGGATGCCCAGCACGTTCATGGGCTCGAGCGCCTCGAGCGTGAAGCCGCAGCCTTCGAGCAGCCCGGTGAGCGCGCGCCCGGTGTAGCGCCGGTAGTGCCCCACGGCCTCGTCCATGCTGCCGAAGAGGACGGGGTTGGCGGGCACGAGGATCACCAGCCGCCCGCCCGGCTCGAGCACGCTCTTGAAGTTGAGCACCGCCTCGCGGTCGTCGGCGATGTGCTCCAGGACGTTGGAGAGCAGCACCGAGTCGAAGCGGTGCTGGCGAAGGGACTGCCAGTCCACCTGCTCCACGCCGGAGAGCTGGGGGACGACCTGGGGGCTGTGGGCGAAGAGGTTCTTGAGGCGGTCGTGGTAGAAGCGGTCCATCTCCAGGGCGACCACCAGGTCTCGCCCTGGAGCGATGTGCTTGGTGATGGTCCCGATGCCCGCCCCGACCTCCAGCACGCGCTTGCCCAGGTGCTGGGAGAGCTTGCGGCCGAGCCAGGCGTTGTAGCGCGGGGCGCCCTCCTCCATCCGCAGCAGCGTGTTGTAGCCCTCGTGGCGGTTGTCGGCGTCGTTGACCGCGGTGGAGTAGCGCATCAGCGTCAACGCCCGCTGGACGCGGTGCCCCAGCCGCTCGCTCGAAGGCGTCGCGGCGAAGCCGATGGGCACCTCGTGGATGCGGAAGAGCTGCGCCGCCAGCTTGACGGCGATCTCGGCGTCGATGCCCCCGTTGCTCGAGGAGAGCGGCATCCCGCGCAGGATCTCGGCGCGCACGGCCTTGAGGCCGGTCTCGGCGTCGGACAGGGAGAGGTCGGTCAGCGCTCCGGTCAACGCCGAGAGCGCGGCGTCGGCGAGGCGGCCGTAGAAATGGCCGACCGAGCGCGCGCCGCCGGGCTCGAGCCGCCCGAAGCGCACGCCGAAGACCGCGTCGGCGTGCCGGTCGAGCAGGGGGGCGAGCAGGGCGGGGTAGTCGGAGGGCCGATAGGCCGGATCCGGGTCCTGCACGATCACGACCTCGCCCTTGGCCTCGCGCAGCGCCGCCTTGAAGGCCGTCCCGCGCCCACCGACCACCGACAGAGTCCGCGCTCCGAGCTGCGCCAGCGCCCCGCGGTCGGTCTCGGCTATCCGTCCGGCGACGATCAGCTCCTTGACCTGCCCCTGGGCGAGCGCGGCCCGCACCAGCCCGGCGAGGTCCGCGACCGCGACCTTCTGCACGAGGGGGATGATGACCGTGGCGACTGACATCGCCGGGGTATCTAGCATGCCGCCCCTCTTCGCGACAGCAGCAGGGAGCGGGGCGAAGGGCAGAATCGAGGCGGTCTCCGCGCCCCGGATGCAGCATGGCTTGGCGATCCTCCGGCTGCCTGGACAGGGCTCAAACAGGAAGACGCCTCAGACGCCCATCGTTGGAGCAACGTGTCGGTGGAGGGAAGCCCTCGAGTGTATTGCACTGAAAGTCACTCCCGCGGCGGCTCTCACTTCGGCAACGTTGCCGAAGTGAACCCCCAATCGGAGCGCCTCCTCCCTCCGAGCCTCCACTTCGGCAACGTTGCCGAAGTGGACTTCGCGGGCAGATTGATGCTCCCCGCCTTCCTCCGTTTCTGCCCAACGGACAATGATGAAGTGCCCTAGGGGTCTGAGTGGCTCCTGCTGCGTTGGATGCCTCCTCCAGATACTCGACCGACCGCACGGTGGCGTGGACCTGCGCTGCAACCACCGTGTTGGTAGGAGGACTCGGCACCGCAAAACTGACGGCAAGCGCCCTGAAATCGCCCCAGGATGGTGCGGCCACACCCGTAGCCTTCCGTCCCCATGGCCCCCTGCTGAGAGGCCGACTCCCCTCGGAGAAGGCCGCGCGGCCGAACTCTTCGGGACGCTAGCTCCCGGCCGATGACCTCGCTGGTGCCCGTCACCAGGACCGGAGGAGGACTGGCCTTTCACTTCTTCTTGGCGAGCACCACGCGCCGGTTCTTGGCGCGGCCCTCCTCGGGCGCGTTGTCGGCGACAGGGCGGGTCTGGCCGAAGCCCGCGGGCGAAAGACGCTTGGCGTCCAGGCCGCGCGCCACCAGCGCCGCGACGACCGCCGCTGCCCGATCTTGTGACAGGCGCTGGTTCGATTCTGCGGTGCCGACGTTGTCGGTGTGCCCCTCGACGCTCAGCTCGAGCGCGGGCTGGGCCTTGAGCATCGCGACGATCTCATCCACCAAGGCTGCGCTCTCCGGCTTGAGCGTCGCCTTGCCGAACTCGAAAGGGATGTCGAGCGCGATGGAGCCGGCCTTCTCGAGCTCCTCGAACATCGCGTTGGCGGTGATCTTCTGGTCCATGCTCGCCTTCTGCACGATGGTGAGCTCGTAGCTGCTGTCGAAGAGCTCGAGGTCGACCCAGGTCTCCCCAGTGCCTGCCTGCGTCAGCACCACCGTTGCCCGGGTGGGCTCGGCGCGGTAGGCCACCTTGCCGCCGACCTTCTCGAGCGCCTGCACGTAGTTGCGCAGCACCTCCAGACGGCTCGGTTTCGGCTCGCCCTTGCGCAGCCGGTAGTGCGTCGAGGTCCGCTTGCCCTCGACCTTCTCCTTCCTGGGCTTCTTCTCGCCTTCCAGCATGAACTGGTAGACATCGAAGTCGTTCGCCTTGCAGGTGTCTATGAAGAAGCCCGGCATGCGGTTGGGAAGCAGGGCGGGGTCGACGCAGCCGCGCTTGTCGGGCTGCTCTTTGGCAGGGGCGATGGCGGGGGAGAGGATCAGCAGTGACGCGGCGATGCTGGCGGCGACGAGTTCACGGTGCAAGATGTCCTCCTGTGGGGTTGGTCGAGCCTGATGGCACGTGGCCGTGGGCCCGCACGGTAGGCAGGACGGCGGCGAGGAACAAGCGTCAGGTCGCGCTGGCGATTCGGCCACCCGGCCAGGCCCGAACACGAAGCGGACTCCCGGTGGCAGGTCTTAGCGTCCGCTGACCGAGACGACCGGGAGCCTGATCGCACCCATATCGTGAGGGTTCTCGATGTGGCGGATGGCGACCGCGCCCGGCGAGCTGCCGGGCCAGGCGCCCTCGAGGAGCAGGCGCAGGGTGCGGCTGCCGCGGAAAGGGACCGCCACGACCTGCATCTTCGAGCCGCCCATCGCCTGCTGGCCGTAGATGAGCTGGCCCCGGTAATCGGAGAGGATGTCCTCGGTCTGCTTGATGGCGGTCGTCGAGGGCACGGCGACGATGGCGTAGTGCTCCAGCGGGTCGAGCCCGTCGTCGAGCGTGATCGTCACGATCGCCTCGGACGCCATCGCCAGCTGATGCGGGGCGAGCTCCGCCCTGCCCGGCGCCCTGCCCGGCGCCCTGCCCGGCGCCTTGCTCGGGGTCGAGGCGAGCATGGCCACCGTCCCTTCGCGGTCCAGCCGCACCACCGAGCCGGCCGGCGCCTCGAGGCTGGTGCTGGCCGAGCCGGGAATCGCTTCGCCGAAGCGGACCTGCCTCTTTCCGGCTCCGGCGCGGACCGCTACGGATGCGCCGGCCGGCGAGGGTGCCTGCCTGGTCTCGCCCATGGCCAGCAGAAGCTCCAGGAAGCGCACCATCGCCATCGGAGACGAGTAGACGCCTCCGAGAGCCGCGGGCCCCTGCACCATCCCCGGCTCCTGAGCGAGGATCATGCCGCGGGCGATCTTCGCGAAGAGCGGGTCGAAGGACGCGCGGTCGCCCTTGAGCCAGAGCGCGTGCGCCGCCTCGGTCAGGTACTG
>JACRCT010000809.1 GCA_016218885.1 Deltaproteobacteria bacterium
AACCGACGCCCCGCACCTGGGACCAGGGCTTCACCTGCCAGGTCGTCCGAACCATAGCCAGGCGCTCACCCGTAGGGCTGCTGAGGGTGGTCTCCACGGGGATGAGCTGTGCTTCTCCCCGCTCGAGCCCTTCGCGTGCCTGGGTGACGGTGTCGGGAGCAATGCGTGCCTCGGCCAGGACGTCCCCGCGCGCCTGCTTCTCGTAGGCCACTGAGAGGTCCTTGAGGATCAGCCGGTAGCGGCTGAAGGGGAAGCTTCTGAGGACCAGGAGGCCAGCGGGGGTTTCTCCGGCCGTCGCCAACGCCCCGGCGTGGACTCCACCCAGGTGGTTTCGAAGCGCGCGGCGGTGCGGGATGCGCAGGCGGCACAGCGTCGGCTCCCACTCGCGGATCTCGGCGCGCAGCGGGGCGTTGAAAGGGCTGGCCAAGCGCAGGGAAGCGCCCACCAACCGACGGGCGGCAGCGGGGCTCAGCGACTGGGTGCGCTCGATGATGTTCCAGAAACGTGGATCCATTTCGGCTGGGCCTCCCGGGCTTCGGGGTGTCGGGGCCTCCCCCTGCCCCCTCCCGGAGTCACTTTAGGGAGGATCGCTCAGGCCGGGAGGGGGAAAAAGAGGAGCGGGGCGGGGGTCGAGCAGAACTTCTCGATCGGGTCATTGGAGGGGGGATCTCTTCTGACAGGGAGGATAAGAGGAGCGGGTAGAGACCCATCGGACCTTCCCGGATCGGGAAGTGCTTCACTACCCACGCCCCGCTCCTCTTTTTCCCCTCCCGGCGCGAAGGCCTTCCCTCAAGTGCTTCCGGGAGGGGGCAGGGGGAGGCCTACCCACGCCCCGCTCTTCAGTCTCCCCCTCCTGGCACGAAGGTCCTTCCTCAAGTGTCTCCGGAAGGGGATAGGGGGAGGCCCGATGCGGGCACGGACTCCGGCACCGACTCCGACTCTGGCCACTGACTCCGACTTCGACACTGGCACCGACTTCGACACCGGCCACTGACTCCGGCCACTGACTCCGAATCCGACTTTGGCACCGACTCCGACGACTCCGACGACTCCTACACCGAGCAGCGAGCACCGAGCACCGACACCGACACAACACCGACGCCGACACGACGCGTGCTGCTCTACGGAAGTGGGCGCTCGAGGTGCAGCGCCTTCTGCCCGCCGTCATACCGCCCGAAGTCTCCCTCGAGCTGTCGAAAGCCGAAGGACAGGAACAGCCGCTGCGCGCGCAAGTTGGTGTCCGCCACCGACAGGCGCACCGCCCGCACTGGGGTGTGCTCGGCGATCTGCTCGCACACCGTGACCACGTGCTGCATCAGCATCCGCCCGATGCCCTTGCCTTGATGCCCAGGCGCGACAGCGATGGCCAGCACGTCACCCACCAGCGCCCGCTCCTCGGGGAAGAAGGCGAGCATGACGTAGCCGGTACGCTCCTGTTCGCTCTGGCTGACGAAGGTCATCACTCCCGCGGTGTGGAACCACTGCGGCAGCAGCTCGCGGTAGTCGCCATAGGGGGAGAAGACGTCCCCGGCGATCGCGGCGATGAAGGCCTGATCGTCGATGTTGGCGGTACGCACGAGCACACCCGGATGGTGCGCCGCACGAGTCCGAGTCTCAAGTATTTCGACCCGCGTCTGATAGCTCGCCTGCTGCCCGGACGGACGGGCGAAGGAATGGCGGGCCATTCGCAGCGCGGTAAGCTGGGCGCCTCCTCGCACCCCAGGATGGAACATGCGCCTGTCCACCTGCCTCCTCGCGTCGGCTCTGCTCTTCGAAGCGGGCTCGGCTCAGGCCAGGGATCTTGTCCATGTCTACGTCGTCCCCGACGACGACGTCGGCGCCAACCTCTGTGACGCCGAGTGCCTCGAGGGCGTGGTCCGGAAGATCAGGGGGCGCCGCGGGGTGACGAAGGCGTCGGTCGTGGGCAACGCCGTCCGGGTCGAGGTTGTGCACGGCGGCTTCCGCTCCGGCGAGCTCATCAAGGGCCTCGAGGGCATGAAGATGGAGATGCGCGTGCCCTACAAGGCGGTGGAGCTGCACTTCCTGCCGGAGGGACCCTTTCCTCCAGTCTCCCGCCTGGACGAAGACGTGCTGGTCGTCGAGGCCGGCGAGGACGTGAAGAAGGCCATCGAGCTCGCGACTCACGTCACGCTCCCCTCCAAGATGAAGTGCTTCGGCCGGCTCACCGGCTCGGACGTCAATGAGGCCGTGCTCTCCCGCTACGAGGAAGAGAAGGTGCCGCCGGCCGCCATGGTCTCCTTCATGGCCGAGGCAGATCTGGACGGTGACGGGCAGCAGGACCTCTATCTGCGTTTGGAGGGGCCTGGCGAAGTGGTGGTTTTTGGTGGGGATGACGAGCTCAGGGCCTTGGCGGTCGGTGGAGGGGATCGCAAGGAGCTGCCCCGCTGCGAGGTCACGCCCACCCGCTTCGCCCGGCCCGTCGCCAAGCAGAGGGTCAAGTGCATGAGCCCCACTCCACATGACGGCGACGCTGTCGAGCGCGTGCAGCACAACAAGTCCAGCCAGCTGCTCCTCTTCGATTCGGGCAAGTTCGCCAGCTGCGAGTCGCTCGGCGACGGCGCGATACCCCAGGGCTCCAAGCCGGTCGGCCGAAAGCTCGACAAGGAAAAGGAAAAGGAGAAAGGGAAGGTTAGGGACCGAGAGTCGGAGGACCCCTGGTAGCGGTCGTCCCCTTGAAGGGGTGGTGACTGTGCGCAAGTCCTCTGAATTACTCCGGTTTGAGAGGGAGTCTCGTTGACATGTCCAGCGGCCGGACGCTACCATTCGGCCTCCCTTTCGCAGCGCGGGACGGCCGACCCGAGCCTGCCGAGGACCGCATGAGCGGTGCCGACATGCTGCCGTCGCCCGGCATCTTTGCCCGTTCCTGTACGCGTCCGCGGCGCAGCGCTCGAGGCTTCCCCCTCGCTGTCGCCGGCTTGCTGCTGGCGAGCGCGGCCCTGGGCTGCGACGACGAGCGGCTCATCAACACGCCCCCGCCGGGTTTCCGCCAAGACGTGTTCACCCAGGACGCGGCCTCCCGCATCGACGTGCTCTGGGTGATCGACAACTCGGGCTCAATGAAGCCTCACCAGGAGGAGCTGGCGACGAGCCTGACCCGCTTCATGGAGCTCTTCACTCGCGGGCTGGTCGACTACCGGATCGCGGTGACGACGACGGACGTCTTCAATGACCAGGGCGAGTTCCTGGGCAACCCGGCCATCATCGAGCCGTCCTTGCCCGACCCGGTCGCCAGCTTCCAGAAGAACGTGAAGGTGGGCACCGGCGGCAAAGGCCACGAGGAGGCTTTCGAGGCGGCGCGCCTGGCCATCGAGCGCGAGAAGGCGGCCGCGACTGCGGTGCTGGCCGAGCGCGACCGCTGCGTGGCCAGCTGTCCTGATGGGCCCACCCAGCGCTGCCGCGACGGCTGCGCCGCCCTGCACGTGCCCCGCTTCATGCGTCCCGAGGCCCGCCTGCACATCGTCTTCGTCTCCGACGAGGAGGAGCAGAGCTTCGGAGAGGTGCGCTTCTACCAGCGCTACTTCGAGGAGGCGCTGGGCGTTGGCAACGAGGGCTCGGTGAGCGCGGCGGTCATCTGCGGCGAGGTTCCCCAGCCCGCCTGCGACGCCGAGCCGGGAGAGCGCTATGTCGCCCTCGCCCAGGCGATGGGCGGCATCGTGGCCTCGGTCTGCGACGCGACCTTCGACAAGCAGCTGGAGCGCATCGCCCTGGACGCCGCCGGGCTCAAGCGCAAGTTCGGTCTCTCAAAGCGGCCGGATCTGGAGACCCTGTCGCTGCAGGTGAAGTACCGCTGCGACACTCCC
>JACRCT010000820.1 GCA_016218885.1 Deltaproteobacteria bacterium
GCGATGGCCTCCTCGGCGCGGCGAACGGCCTCCTGGGAGCGGCCCAGGTCATTCAAGGCGGTCGCCGCGAGCACCGCGAAGCGCGCCGCGCGCGCGGCGTCCCTCAACTGGCGCGCCGCCGCCCGCCCGCGCTCTGCGTACGCCAACCCCAGCTCGGCGAACTCGCGCGAGTAGGAAAGGACGTTGATGTACAGGTCGGCCGCGCCCTGCAACGCATCGGAGTGGTCGGGAGCGATGGCCAGCGCTCGAGCGAAGGCGGTGCGCGCATCCTCGAGGCGTCCCAACGAGACCAGGGCCCAGGCGCGCTCGGCGTGGGCATCGACATCGTCGGGCGCGGCCCCGGCGGCCTGAGAAGAGCAGGCGAGCGCGTCGAGGTAGCGCATGGCGTCGTAGCTCAGGCGCGCGCTCTCGAGGTAGCCGCCCTCGCCCGGGTCGCACAGGGGCAGGAGCGGCGGCGAGGAGCGCTCATCCGACCCCTGCTGCCCGAGACGCTTCGCTTGCTCCGGCTCCGTCTCCAGCGCCGGAAGAGGCTCGGCGAAAGCGGAGCCCTGCCGCTCTGCGGCGTCGGATGGGGACTGGGGTGCGGCACGGGTACACCCGGCGAACACGACGAGGACCAGGGCCGCGACGAGAGGGCGCATGGGAGGTGCCGATCCTAGAGGGCGGATAGCGACACGGCAACCTTCGGACACTGCTGGGGCTGCCGCCCCCGGGGAAGCCAGGCGAGCGCACCATCCTTGACTCCGAGGCCGAATCACCCGAGGGATCTGTCGCCTCCCGTACGGAAGAGCTTGCGGTATGAAGCTGTTCCCAACGGCTGGCCCGCCCGGAGGCACACCTTGAGAATCATCGCCCTTCTGCTCGCTCTGCTGGCGCTCACAGGCTGTGAGAGCCTGGCCGCGAGGTTCAACCCGCCTCCCGACGCCGCGCAGCCACCACCCCCGCCTCCGCCGCCCCCTCCCGCCCCGCCGGTCGACCCCCTTGCCGCAGCCGGGCTGGAGAAGGTCAGCTTCACCGTCAGCGGGCCGCTGGAGGACGCTATCCGCATGACCGCCGCCTCGGACATCGCAGCGCCGCTCGCCCAGGTGACGGCCCGGCTGCTCGTCTGGTGGGTCGACGTCCAGAGGGGGCTGCGCAAGGGCGACACCCTGGACGTCGTGTTCCAACGCGTGCCCAACCGCGAGCCGCTGGTCCACGCCCTGCGCTTCAATTCGGGGAAGAACGCCCAGGAGTACCAGGCCTACCTCTACAAGTCCGAGGGTAGCCGCTTCGGGCGCTACTACGACGCGAAGGGAGCGGAGGTCGAGGAGCGGCTGGAGGGAGGGCCCATCGACGAGTACGAGCAGGTGACCTCGATGCTGCGCGACGGGCGCAAGCACAAGGGCGTGGACTTCAAGGCTCCCGTCGGCACCCCGGTGAAGATCCCCTTCGACGCGACGCTCACCCGCAAGAACTGGAGCTTCCGCGGCAACGGCAACTGCCTGGAGTTCCGCGACCGCCAGGGCCGGCGCATCGTGTTCCTGCACCTGGCCGAGATCCCCCACACGCTCAGGCCCGGGCAGAACTTCAAGGCCGGCCAGGTGGTGGCCGCCTCGGGTAACACCGGCCGCTCGACCGCGCCGCACCTGCACTACCAGCTCGAGGCCCCCAACGGAAAGCTGCTCGACCCCTTCAAGATGCACCCTCTCTTCCACGCCCGTCTCGAGGGGGCGCAGCTCGCCGCCTATCAGGCCGCTCGTGACCAATACGATCGGATGATCAGCTTCGTTCCCGGCGCCTTGCCGGTGGCCGCGGCAGCCGCTCCCGCCGCGGCGCCCGCGACCGAGCCGTCCGTCGCTGCGCCCGCGGCAGAGACTGCCCCCGCCCCGCCGGCGCCGTAGCGCTGGCAACCTGCTTCCCACCGCTCACGGTCGTGGCTCGGACACCCTTCGCGCCGACTTCCGGCGTTGCCAGTCCGGCCGTCGTCGCAGGGACGGCTGGAGCAACGGGAGGAGCCGGAGCCCAGACAGGCGCCGCCAAAGAGAAGAGGAGCGCCAGCAAGAGCCTCGACAGCGTTCGGATCAGGTCTTCAGGAGCGAATGGGCCGCGCCTATCGTTGCGGCGATGGAGCCGGGGACCATCGGAGCCCCCCCGGGCCGCGCCGAGGGCGCTAGCGGATCTTGGAGCTGCGCGTCAGCGACCCGCGCTCGCGCGCCTCCTCTTTGCGCATCCTCTGATACTTCGCATACTGCTCCCCGTCGAGGAGACGACGAACCTCCCCGTCGATCTTCTCGTGCAGCTCCCTGGATTGCGTTGTCGTGGGACCCGGCTCGCCCAGCTTCTGCCGCTGCCGAGCCTCTGTCTCGAGCAGCGCCGAGAGCTGCTGCTTCTGCGTCGGGCTGAGGCGGGCGTCCTCGACCAGCTTCTCCAGTCGCTTGGCGCGAGCACCCTCCGCGACCACGAACCGCTCTCGCATCCGCTCATCCGAAGCGTCGTGACGCATGCGCTGGGGTCCGCCATCCCCTCCCGCCCTCTCCGCGTAGAGGAGGGAGTCCACCTCGCTGCGCAGCACCGCCACCTGCTTGCGCAGCTCTTCATCGGACACGGAGGCGCCAGTGGCTTCAGGGGTCGGCGCGCCGCTCGAGTCCCCTGCGCGACGAACGAGGTTGGAGATCATGAGCTCCATCGACCGCAGACGCTCCTCTACCTGCCGATGGTCGTCCTTGGATCCCAGTCGCTGAGAAGGCTCTTCCACCGGCTGCCCCTCCGGAGCGCGACCCGTCCAGGCCACGATGAGCGCCACCACCGAGATGACCAACGCCACGATGCTCGAGACGCGTACCATCCTCACGACTCCTTTCGGCCAGACCCCACCTCGTTTACCGGAGATCCCTTGGGGCGTCGAACGCTACTGCTTCCTCCGTCCCGTGCGCCACCGCCGATCATCGACGACGAGTCGCACGCAAGGTCGTGCTCAAGCTGCACCTTTCTCTGGCCTCTCTTGGACCCCGCACCAACGCACATCGGCACGGATGAGTTCCCGCACATCTCGAGCCCGAACCGCCGGCCCCGTCAACGCCTCGAATCGACACTGTTTTTTCAACAACGCCACAGGGCGGTTTTCACCCCCATCCAAGATGTGCTACAGCATTCCGCCCAGCAGGTAGTGAGCTTCCTGCGAAGTTGTCCCAAGGGCCGCTTCTCCCAACGAGAGGAACTGAGCACATGAATCGAGTCTTGAGACTGTTGCTTGTCGCGTGTCTCGCCTTCGTAGTCACGGGTTGTCCCAAAGATGATCCCGCTCCCGGCGCTGACGCCAGCACCCCCAAGGTGGACGGTGGCGAGGAATGCCCCGTGGCGCGGAAGTGCCCTAACACTTGCTGCCCCGTTGGCCAGGAGTGCGTCGCAGATACTTGCCAGGCTGTGGCCTGCGCAGCCACCGAGACCGAGTGCGGCAACGACTGCTGCACCTCGACCGAGAGCTGCGTCAACGACGTCTGCGTCCCCAAGGGCAACTGCACCCCGGCCTGCTCCCCCACCAGCACCACTCCGGTCTGCGAAGGCACCGTCTGCAAGTGCAACTCGACCTCGTGCGGCACCAGCGCCTCTTGCGTCAATGGTGCCTGCGTGGCCAACACCTGCACCCCGGCCTGCTCCGGCACCACGCCGGTCTGCGAGGGCACCGTCTGCAAGTGCGACTCGACCTCGTGCGGAAACACCGCCACCTGCACCAACGGCGTGTGCGTCCCCGTCTCCAGCTGCACGGGAACCCAGACCGAGTGCGGCACGGACTGCTGCGAGAACACGACCGAGTTCTGCCAGCTCGGCACCTGCGTGACCAAGACCGCCTGCACCGGCACCCAGACCTCCTGCGGCGCCGACTGCTGCGACAGCCCTGATACCTGCGTGGACGACGTCTGCGTCGGCAGCAACCCCGGCACCTGCACCGTGGCCTCGACCTACGGCAGCGTCATCGCGTCCGGACGGGCCGAGATCGGCGTCGGCCAGTCCGGCGATGCCTACGCGTACATGTCGGGCCCGCTGCCCGCCTCCGACGGCACCGCGGATGAGATCCAGATCGAGCTGCTCGAGGGCTACGGCGTCTTCACCAACGGCCTCGTCACCGGCACCTTCCCGCTCACGGGCGACGAGCTCAACTACGCCACCTGTGGCGCCTGCGTGACGCTGCATGGTGACGTCGACCCGACCACCGGAGTCACCGCCTACTACATGATCACCGGCGGCACCCTCAACGTCACCTCGGTCAGCGGAAGCCTGGTCGCGACCCTCACCGGCGCCACCTTCGAGGAAGTCGAGATCGACAGCCAGACCTACGAGTCGACCCCGGTCCCCAACGGCTGCACCTCGGCCGTGCAGCAGGCCCTCTTCCATGGCACGACCCCTGTCGAGTGCGACCCGCTCGCCCCGACCGCTTGCACCGCCGGCCAGGGCTGCTTCTACGACGGCAGCGGCCTGACCTGCTCTGACGTGGGCACTGCCGCCCCTGGCGACGCCTGCTCGGAGACGGTCCAGTGCGTCGCCGGAGCCCAGTGCCTCCAGGACGGCCTCTGCCACTCCTGGTGTGACACCAGCGCCGCCAACACCTGCACGGGCGGCGAGGTCTGCACCCCCGCCGCCTCGAGCGGGACGCTCGGAATCTGCGACGCCTGCCCCGAAGAGCAGGTGTGTGGTAGCGCTTGCTGCGGCGCCGACCAGATCTGCACCGACGGCGTCTGCGGGGATCCGGTCACGTGCAACCCGCTCGACCCGCAAGCCTGTCCGAACGGCCAGAACTGCTACTTCTCCGCAGATACCGAGCTCTACGCCTGCGGTCCCGTGGGCCAAGGAGAGATCCAGGCTGAGTGCGCCACGGGCGCTGACTGCGTCGCCGGGACCGACTGCATCGCCGTGAGCCAGACTGCTTCCATGTGCCTGGCTTTCTGCGATCCCGCGGTGGCCTCGACCTGCAACGGCCAGTGCTTCGACTGGGAAGATGGCACCGGCTCCTGCATCCCCGCCGACGAGTGCGACCTGCTTGCGCAGGACTGCCCCACCGCCACTGACGCTTGCTACCCCGGCACCATCAACATGACCTGCGAGCCCGAAGGCCAGAAGGCCGTCGGACAGACCTGCGCCGCGCAGACCGAGTGCGTCGGGGGCGCGATCTGCGTCTCCACCACTTGCACGAAGCTCTGTGCCACCGCTGGCGGTGACCCCGCTTGCGCCGCGCTTGATAGTTGCGAGCCCGTTGAATCCGGGAGCGAGCTCGGTCTGTGCAAGCCCTGCCCTGCCGCCCAGGTCTGCGGCAACGTCTGCTGCAGCTCGACCCAGATGTGTGACGCCTCCACCGCGTGCGTCGCCATTCCTCCTCCGGCCAACGACGTCTGCGGCGCCGACGGTGCCAACGCGATCGCGCTGACCCTCGATGCGGCGGCGACCGCCGGCAACACCGTCGCGGCGGCCAACGACTATGGCGCTGCGCTGTCCGCCGCGTGCGACGCCTCGGGTCCGGCGGCTGCTCCTGGCCCCGATGCGGTGTTCGTCTATACGCCCGCAGCCGATGGGGACTTCATCGTCGTCGTCGAGCCCCAGTTCGATGCCGTCCTCTGGTACACCACGGGGAGCTGCGGCGTCGACGGGGACTGCCTCAAGGCCTCCGATACCAACTCCACCGAGACCATCCGCGTGAATGGCGCCGTCGCCGGCACCAAGTACTTCTTCTACGTCGATGGCTACGAGGCCGAGGAGAAGGGCGCGGTCACCATCCTGGTCAAGTCGCCTCCGGTTGCCCCGGCGAACGACAAGTGCGGCGTCGACGGCGCCAACGCCACCGCGCTGACCCTGGGCACGCCGGTCACTGGCGACACCACCGCCGCCGCCGATGACTACCACTACCCGATCTCCGCGGCCTGCGATCCCTCGACCTACGGTGACCTCACGGGCAACGACGCGGTCTTCAAGTACACGCCCGCCGCCGCCGGCAACTTCACCGTGACCGTGACGCCTGCGGCCACCTTCGACGCCGCGGTCTGGTACACCACCGGCACCTGCGGCGACCCGATGGCCTGCGTGGTCGGCGTTGACGTCGGCATGTCCGGCGGCGCAGAAACGCTGACCATCGCTGGCGCTGCCGGGACGACGTACTTCATCGTCGTCGATGGTTGGAAGGCTACCGCCCTGGGCGAGTTCACGATCACGGTTCAGTAGCGCCGCGACAGAACGGACCTACCTGTAGTTCGGCGGCCCCCGCTCCCTCCGAGGAGCGGGGGCCGCCTCGTTTTTCCCTTGTGGCGCGAGGAAGGAGGGCGCAACGGCCCTCCTGTCCAGAGGACGAACCCCGCACCGGCGCGGGCGCTGAAAGCTGCGCGCGCCAGCGCGATCTCGCGGCGCCAAGATCGGCCCGTTCTCGAAGTTCTTTTCCTAGACGGCTTCCTGCTTGAGGTCGGCTTCCAAAGCACGCCCGAGCCGCTCGACCATCCTCAGGGTCAGCTTGGCAGCCACCTCGATCGCCTCCGGCTCGAGGTTCTCGGGGCGATCCTCGCGCGTGTGGTAGATAACCTTGCCCTTGCCGACCGGATCATGCGGTACCGCCAGGAGCGTCGTCGCCTCGATGCCCACCTGGGCGAACGAGGCCGAGTCGCAGGCGCCCCGGCCATAGATCATCGTCATTGGCGCGACGCGCACGCCCTGAGCCGCCCCCTCCTCGATGAACGCCTGCGCCAGGCGCTTGGAGAGCGGCACGAAGCCGTTCAGGTCCACGGTGAGCACCGCGAGGTCCTCGAGCCGGTAGAACGACTCCAGGTTCAGGTTCACCGTGGGGGCCGACTGGAGCAGCTCGCGATGGTCGCGCACGAAGGCGCGTGAGCCGCGCAGGCCCGACTCCTCGGCGTCGAAGCTCACGAGCACCAGTCGCGTCCCCGCGAGCGCTTCAGGGTCCCGGTTGCGCATCTCGCGAAACACCCGGGCAACGTGCACCAGGATGCCCGTGGAGACGAGATTGTCGCCGGCGCCGGGGACCGCCCGGCGTGAGAAGTAGGCCATGAAGAACAAGGCAGGGATGCCCGCGAACAGGGCGAGGCCGCGCAGCAGCGCTCGCGGGATCTCGAACCCGAAGGCCTGCTGCGCCAGGAGCAGACCCCCGAGCACCAGTGGCAAGGAGTACCCGCTGATCATGTGCGCCACCGAGCCGGCGACGTAGAGGTGGCGCGAGAAGCGCAGCACACGGAACTCGTAGGCGCTGTCGTGGTGCGAGCTGAGGACGATCTGCCGCTGCACCGGGCCCCTGGGCTCGATGACGCCGACCGCGTTGGCGCAGCGCCGCGCGGGAAAGAGGTTATCCACGAGCTCCCGGTAGAAGCCGAACTGGGTCACCGACACCGCCGCGACCGCCGCGGAGAGGAGCGCCGCGGCCACCACCTGGCCGAAGAACAGCAGCGCGGCCGCCACCACCAGGATCGCCGCACCCGCCACGCTGTGCCAGAGGAAGGCCCAGGGCCGGCACTCGAAGGGCTGGAGCTCGGCGCGGTCGCAGTGTTCCCCGAGGTCCTGCACGATGAGCTCGGCGGCCTTCAGGCAGCTCGCCGAGCCCGCCGGGCGCGGGCCGCACGCGTCGAGGACCCGCTGGGTCCAGTCGAGGATCTCCCTGCTGCTGCTGTCGGACTGGGGGATGGAGGAGGAGGTGGTGGTGGAAGTAGCCATGGCGGCCACCCTAGCGCCCTAGCTCGACAAGCACAGTGCAGCGGGCACGCTACCGAGCGGAAAGTGCGTTCGCTTTCACTTGCCCCCGTCCCGGGTCCTTACACGCGGCTGGGGGGCAACTGAAAGCCATCATTTTGGATGGCCCGCGACGGAACGCCGGGGGCTCAAGCGCCCCGGCTATTTGCGCGAAGGCGGCTGAAGCCGGCTGGCCCCCGATACCCCACTGAGAGGCGATCCCTGACGAGGAGCCGCATTGACGCTGGCCAAGTTGTGCCCACTTGGCCAAGAGACCTCCCAGGTGCTTCTCGCCGAACCGCTACGAAGGCCACCAGAGCCACCGACCCCGGGGGCCAGCCGGCGTCAGCCGCCTTCGCGCGGCTAGCCCGGGGCTTTAGCCCCGGGACGAATGGCGGACGGCCAACCTCGCCCCGTGCCGTACAATCCCCCTCCCTCGCCGCACCATCCCTTGAGCGGCCGAGACCCTAGACCCGGCCGCCCAGCATGATGCGGTTCGTCGGGCTGCGGCTCTCTCCGACCGAAGACACGCGCACGCCCGCCTGGTCGAACACTGGACATCGGGCCTCGCAGGTCCCACAGCCCACGCAGCGGACAAGATCCACAAAGGGCCGCTTGAGCACCTTCTGCGAGCCGTCGCGCAAGGTGACGGTCTCGAGCTTGAAGTAGATGGCCTTCTGCGCCGTGGGGCAGACCTCCTCGCAGACGATGCACTCGGTGTCGTAGGCCCAGGGCAGGCAGCGGCCCTTGTCGAACGCCGCCGAGCCAATCTTGATCGGCTCCACCTCGGGCAGGTTGCCCCTCTTCTCGGCGAGGCTGATGGAATGGATGGCGCCGGTGGGGCACACCTGGCTGCACAGGTTGCAGTCGAGCTCGCAGCTGCCGATGCGCGGCACGAGCACCGGGGTCCACAGTCCCTCGAAGCCAGCCTCGGTAAGCGAAGGCTGCAGGCCTCCGGTGGGACATGCCTTCATGCAGGCCCCGCACTTGAGACAGCGGGCCACGAACTCGGGCTCGTCCACCGCACCGGGCGGGCGGATGCGCCTCGGGTCAGGCCGGGGCTCGACGCCGGCGGACGCGCGCATCAGCGGCGCAGCGGCGACTCCGGCCAGCGCGGCTCCGATCCATCGCCGTCGACCGAGATCGACCTGCGTCGAGCCGGCCGACTCCGCCGCCGGCAGGAACGAGTACTTGAGCCCGCCTTTCGCGCAGCCCCTGCCCTCGACGCAGTTGAGGCACACCATGCACTCGGTCACGCGAACCGTGCCCTGGGGGTCGGCCCCGCCCTGGCATTCAGCGCCGCAAACCGTGCAGTCCGTGCATACGCTCCTCTGCTTGGCGATCCGGAAGAGCGAGAGCTTGGACAAGAGCCCCAGCAGCGCGCCGAGCGGACAGAGCACGCGGCAGTAGAGCCGCGGATAGACGAAGTTGAGGGCCAGCGCGCCCAGGAAGAAGAGGCTGATGAGCACCCCGCCCTGGAAGTGGCGCTCGCCCTGGTAGAGGCCGAAGGCGGTGTTGCTCGCCGCGGGGATCACCGCGGTCGACAGGCCGCGCCACGTCGAGGCGATGGGATCGAGCCAGCCGATCTGCAGGCTCCCCGCCGCCGCGGCCCCCAGCATCCCCAGCAGGATGAAGTACTTCACCTTCTGCCAGCCCGGGCGGAACGCGTTGGCCTTCACCCGCTCCTGGGCCTTCTTGGACCGGCCCAGCCAGCCCAGGGCGTGGTGCAGCACGCCCATGGGGCACATCCAGCCGCAGAAGAAGCGGCCGAAGACCAGGGTCAGCACGATGAGCGGGACCGCCCACACCAGCGAGGGGTGCAGCGACCGGTTCGCCAGCGCGGTGCTGAGCGCCACCAGCGGGTCGAGCTCGAGGAACCACTCGACGTGATAGCCGCCGATGGCCGATGCCGTCGTCGCGAAGACGAAGAAGAGAAAGACGCCGAGGAAGACCACCTGCCAGATGCGCCGGAGCCAGAGGAACATGTCGGTTGCCTATCCGCTCACTTCGACGAGCTTGAGGCTCTTGTAGTCGCAGGTGCCCAGGCCCGCGCGCTCGGCCTCGTCGAGGAACCCCGCCTCCTCGCGCGCGACGCCCAACATCGTGATGCCCCACGCGTCGAGCGCGACCTCGTCGGCAGAGGCGGCGATGAGGTCCATGCGCTTGACGTCGTCCAGGCTGCCGCCCGAGGGCCCGTTGCCCATCAGGATGCGCGTGGCGTCGAGGATGGTGAGCGTCGGCTTCACCATCGCGGCCAGGTCCACGATCGACTTGTGGATGTCCTGGTGCAGCCGCACCCGGTGCCCGCCCAGCGCCCCGTACCAGTTCTTCATCGACAGCGTGGCGCCGGAGAGGCTGTGCTGCTTCACGATGGGCAGGTTGATGATCTTGTCCGCCTCGACGAAGGGGTAGAGCACCTGGGCGGACCGCAGCAGCTTGCCGCCCACCTCCACCTCGCGGAAGTGGATGGCGTCGGGCAGCACCAGCGTGGCCCCGGCCTCGCCCGCCGCCTTCTTGATCCCCGAGCGCTCGAAGCAGCGGTCCGCGGTGTTGACCGGGACGTCGGCGACCCACACGGTCGAGGCGCCGGCGGCCTTCACCATCCGCACCACCTCGGCCACGACCTCGGGATTGGTGTTCGCGGCCTGCTCCGCCAGCCGGTTCCAGCCCACGTTGGGCTTGATGAGGACCTTCTCACCGCTCTTCACGAAGGCGCCGATGCCGCCCAGCGCCTCCACTGCCTTGCGCACGTTGGCGGCGGCGTCGGCTCCCCGGACGATCGCCATCTGG
The DNA here is from genome assembly GCA_016218885.1 of Deltaproteobacteria bacterium. Classification (GTDB taxonomy): domain Bacteria; phylum Myxococcota; class Myxococcia; order Myxococcales; family UBA5297; genus JACRCT01. The sequence goes on from JACRCT010000820.1 coordinate 10,483, forward strand.
TTCGCGCCCCTGGGAAGAGCGACTCGGTGATCGCGGATCTTGGCCAGCACCGCTGCAGCCTTGGCGGGCTGGCGGTCGTAGAGGGCTGCGGCGGCGCCGACGGTGAGCACCCCGGCGGCGGAGGTCGCGGCGATCTGCAAGACCTCACGGCGGGAGAAGCGGCGGCGCTCCGGCTCGAGCGGCGGGACCTCGACGAGCGGAGCGATCATCCGAGTCAGCTGCTCGGAGGGCCGCGGCGCCTGCTTGGGCGAGCGAGAGGAGGGATCGTCGGGAGGGCTCATCGGATCTTCTCCTTGAGCGCACGCGCCAGCGCCGGAAGCGCCGCCTCTGCCTTGGCATCGAACGCGGTGAGCTTCACGTAGTAGCGGCCGGCGTGGAAGACGAAGGAGAGGCTCCCGGAGATCGCCTCCGGCCAACCCTCCACGAGTCGGGCGTTGCCCGACCTCTCCTTGTCGAAGATGGCCCGCGCGTTGTCGGCCTCGGCCATGTCGTAGACATCGCAGACCAGGTCGCGGCCCTCGGCGGTGGCGAGCTCGGCGGCGGCCAGCCTGCGGAAGCCACGCTCGATGAAGACCGGCGCCGCGCCGTCGATGTAGTCGAAGAGCCCCTTCTGGTCATACAGCTCCACCTCCTCCTCGACCTTGGCTCCGCCAAGAGCGCCGTCGAACAGGGCAAGCAGCGCCTGGTCCTCGCCCATCGCGCCGGCCCCGGTCGCCTCGGGCCCCGGATGGGCGACGCCGCCGGGGGCGACGGCAACGGGTGAGGTCCCTCCTCTGGCCTTGAGCGCCTGGGCGAGCCTGGGCAGCTGGGCCTCGCCCTTGGCATTGAAGGCCGTCAGCTTCACGTAGTACGGACCGGCGTGGAAGACGAAGGACATCGGCCCGGCGATCGCCGCGGGCCAGCCCTCGACCTGCCTGGCGCTGGGAGACTTCTCCTTGTTGAAGATGGCGGTCGCGTTCTCGGGCGTGGCCATGTCGTACACGTCGCAGACCACGTCGCTGCCCTCGATGCTCATCTCCGCGGCGGCGAGGCGCCGGAAGCCGCGCTCGATGTACACCGGGGCGGCGCCGTCGATGTAGTCGAACAGGCCCTTGGAGTCATAGAGCTTCGCCTCCTCGTTGGGCTTGAGCAGGCCCGTGAACAGGCCTATCAGC